>NZ_JASDCB010000069.1:0-22327 GCF_030408135.1 Pseudoalteromonas sp. APC 3691
TAGAGGGATAGCCACGCGGTATGAAAAGCTTGAACGAAATTATCATTCAATGCTCGCTTTAGCATTTACTATGATGTGGCTACCAATGTGGGCTGATTGATATATGTACTACAAAGATCAACAGCCCTTAATCAAAGCTATTAAAAAATATAAAAATGATGGTAAATCTTTTTACCCTCGAGGGGATGAAATTAAATTAACCAATGAACTTTTTGAGCCTTTAGTTGAGCGAGGAAAGTTGAATCCCATCTATATAGCTTTAGCTGAAGAACCTAGGATGGAAGCAGCTCGAAATTTGATAAAGGAAATTGTGTATACTTTTGATGACCCTGATGGTCATTATATAAAAGAATTTCAAACACATGGCTTTGACGCTCGTCTTTGGGAGTTGTATCTATATATCTATTTCCACGATAAATTCACTCAAATTAAAGGGAATGCTGCACCTGACTTCCACATTACTAATGGGGTGCATGAGTATTTAGTTGAAGCTGTGACAGTGAATCCGAGTGAAAATCAAGCGCGTCCAGATGAAGAGGCGCCGGAAGATCCCGAAAAGTTACGAGAGCTACTCAACGGCTATATGCCAATTAAGTTTGGTAGCCCTTTATATTCTAAGCTCAAGAAGAAATATTGGGAAAAATCTCATGTTCAAGACAAGCCATTAGTATTCGCAATACATGACTTTCATAGTACAGGCTCTATGACTTGGCCTAGAACTGCCTTAATGGAATACTTATACGGTTTTAGGGCATCGATTGTAGATGGAAAGCCACAAATTACACGCATAGAGACTCATGAATGGAAAGGTAAATCAATTCCTTCTGCCTTTTTCAATCAGCCTAACTCTGAGCATGTTAGTGCTATCTTATTTAGCAATGCAGCAACTATTACAAAGTTTAATCGTATGGGTAAGCTCGCTGGTATGGGGGGGGAAGATATTAAAATCTTGAGGGCTGGCACTCGGTTTAATCCTGATCCAGAGGCTTTTACTGGCATACCTTTCCATGAAGATGTAGATTCGCCTGAGTATACGGAATCATGGTCAGAGAGTTTGGTAATGTACCATAATCCAAATGCTTTGCATCCTGTTGACCCTAATGACTTTCCAGACATTTCACATATATTTTCGTGCGATGAAAATGGGGAACAAGGTTTCTATCAGCCATACGATGTGTTGAATTCAACTTCATTCGTTATTTCTACAAAGGAACAGATTCCTGAGTTAGCAAAAATATAACAAACGCTTTATAGCAGGCTTGCGCTCCTTCGTCGCTAATTTTAGCCTGCTATTTTACGCCGGTTAAGCGAGGCGTTACCAATGTCCGGTTATGGCACAAAGCGGACTATCCCTAAGTCCATCCATTTAACTCCCAGCTATAAAATGCTTACTCAAAACTGATATTTTGCTTTAAAAAGTAATCTTCAATTTCATCAGTATGGGGCCTAAACGCTTTCCAACGGCCAATTGCTTTATTGTTAAGTGGTTGGCGTACTTGCATTTTACTTGCAGTAGAAACCGGTGCGGTGTTTAAGTGAAAATCTATACATTGCTCTTGCCACTCTAGGTTACAAAAGCTGACTAACTCTTTAATTTGTTGCTCGGGCTGTGCGACTAATTCTTCGTATTTTACTAATTTTATATTGCTGTGCAGGGTACTAAAGTGCTGCATTAGTTTGTAAAAACGGCTGTAAAATTTAGCGGTGTCGAGTAGGTCGAGCGAGTACGCATAGTAGGGGTTATTTATAGTAAATAGCTGGCGATAGTTGCCAATACAGGTGTCCATTGGATCGCGCAGCATACAAATGATTTTAGCGTTTGGCAGTGCTTTGGTTATTAAATCGATATAAAAAAAGTTAAACGGGAGCTTATCAATAAAGTGTTTATGGCTGCCTGTTATTACGCGTGTTGCGTTTAAATAGGTTGACCCAAGCTGATTAAAATCAAGCTTGTAGGCTTTACTGAGCGTTTGAGTGTCGAGCACGTGAGGTGTTTGTGTTTGGCTCAGCTTTTTAACACTTAGGCCAAAGTCTTGTAATTCACCGGCTGATTGCACGTCGCTGTGGCTCGATAAAATACGCTCAACCAATGTGGTGCCAGAGCGGGGCATGCCTAATACAAAAATAGGTTCGGCCGTTGGGTTACCTTGTGTCAGCGCTTGTGTGTGCTGCTCACTTAAGTGTTTAATGTGTTCAAATAACTCAGTTGAGCTTTTATGATCAAACGGCTGCACAGCACGTTTTACTACTTTACCTTGCTCTAACGCGTTAAAAGCCTCTGAATATTCACCAATATCTTGATACTCTTTTGCGAGTGCATGGCCAATATGCAGTTTTGCATCGGGGTGTGTTACTTGCTCAAATACATTTTTTAAGCGCTCAATATGATTGTTTTGTGTACTTACTTTAGTTAAATCACTTAATGCAAAATGACTTTGGTGGTGCAGCGGGTTAAGCGCTATGGCATTTTCAAAAGCGAGTTGGGCTTTATCAAATAGCCCTAAAAACTTAGCGCTTACACCGTAGTTATAATAAAACGGTGGTTGAGCTTTGTTAGCCGCTGTAGCCAGTGTAATAGCGCGCTCAAAGTAGTTAAGTGCTTGCTCGTGAATACCTGCTTGAGTAAGTGCAACGCCAAGTGTGTCGGCATCAAGGGCTTTAGTTATTTGCTTTAATGGCACCGATAGTGCGGTGTTTTTTGCTTTTTGTAATTCGCCAGTAAGTGCGTAACATTTAGCAAGTTGCGCGGTGTATTCAATACTTTGGCCAAGGGTAAGGGCTTTTTCGATGAGCTTTATTGCTTTGTGTATTTGCCCAACAGTTAAATTAACCATAGCTAACAAAAAATACCCATCAGCAAAGTCTGGTTTGAGTGTCACTAACTCCACTAGGGCTTTGTGTGCTTGCTCTATTTTACCTTGGTTTAGGGAGTGTATTGCGCTTTGATGAAGTTGCTTTAAATTTGGCTGCATGGTTTTGGTAATTATTATTTTGTAAAAGAAAATAAAAAGGCTCAAATAAATTTGAGCCTTAAAACAGTATTTAAAAAGTGAGACTGTTTAAAAGTCGCTTAAATTATATTTCAAATTTGTAGTTAAATTTAACACCTACCGTAAGCGGGCGATTAATGTAATGGCCGTAGTTACGTTGTATGTCGGCGCCATTAGCTGATGTTATGTCTTCATCTGAACGACGAACGGATGTAACCGCGTATTTGTTGAATAGGTTATCAACATATAGCGTAGTTGACCATGCATCAGCTGTTAATTTAGCTGATATATTACTTAAGCTGTAACCTGGTAGTGTTTCGCCGTTATCACGAAGCCCTACTCTTGAAAGCACGTCGCTTTGCGCGGTTAAACCGTAGTTAATATCAAGCGTTTTGTCGTTAAACACGTTTGTTTGATAGTTTACACCCATCGAAAATTGGTTTTCAGGTGAGCCTGGTAAACGGTCGCCGTCTTCTGCGCCATCGGTACCATCGGCATTAAACAAAAATGGTGCGTCTGATGTTAGCTCTGCTTTTGTGTAAGCATAGGTTGCGTAAACTGAAAACGAGTCAGATAAAATAGCACGGGTTGAAATTTCTACCCCTCTTGCATTAGCGCTGCCTGCGTTTGAAAGGTACGTTAATTGACCTATATCTGTAGCGCCTGTAATTTGTGCATCATCCCAATCTACGTTAAATAACGCGGCGTTAAAGTGTAGCTGGCTTCTAAACCATGTACTTTTAAAGCCTAGCTCGTAGTTTGTTGTGGTGTCGGCTTCATATAATAATTCGTCAGGTTTACCACAACCTGTTTGTTGATCCTCAACAATTGGATCAGGACAAGACACTAAACCGTTTGAACCGCCAATTCTAAAGCCTTCGCTTACTGTTACATAGCCCATTACAGAGTCAGTGAACTGGTATTTAGCATTAAATTTAAATAAGTTACCGTTATCGCCTGCTTCGTCTTTTTCGTATGCAACGGTAATTTTGTCAGGATCTACTCCACCATACAATGTATTGGCTAGAGGAAAGTCAAAAGCCGCTTGCGACTCTATATCGTATTTGTAAAAACGGGCACCAATGGTCACATCTAATTTGTCGGTAACTTGGTAGCCAACTTCACCAAATAGTGCAGACTCAGTGACGGTACTTTTTGTAAGCTCTAAGTATTCTAATGAGTCAGGTCTTAGCTGCTCGCCACCAAAGTTATCGATAGCGAATTGGTCAAACCCAGGGGTAAACTCTCGGCTTGATGCTTCGGTTTCTGTTTTGTTGTAAAAGCCACCCACAATCCAGTTAAAGTCGCTGTCGCCTTGCGACACTAAGCGAATTTCTTGAGTAAAGGTATCTTCTTCGTCAATTTAACGGGTAAACGTTGAAAACGAAGGAAACTCTTCATAACCGTAATCAAGACGAATTAGTAAGTCTGTTTGATCGCGTTGACCGTCGGCATCAAAGCTTGAAATACCGGTTGCCGATACTAGCTCTGCAAAACCTAGGTCGGCTTTTAGTTCGAGGCTTAGTAATTGATCTTTTTTCTCGCGAGGTTCTTCAAAGCGATAAGCCGATTCGTATTTACCTATTACATCGCTTAAACCGTTATTTGCATTAAGGCTGTTGTAATGAACAATCGAGCGGCCTTCGCTGTCTTGGTTTTGGTAAAAGTAGTTAAGCGTACCTTCAAACGATTCATTCGGTTTAAAGCGTACGGAAATACGACCTGTTGTGGTGGTTTCGCCGTTGGCGTCTTTTACATTTTTAAGGTTGTTATTAACTGCTGAGCTATCGCTCCAATCTGGATCTGGCAACGATACGCCAGGTTCACGTACTACATAGCCGTAATCGATAAAACCCGGATCTTCATATACATTTAAGCTGGCGCGTACCGCTAATTTATCTTCGATAATAGGAAGGTTAAATATAAAACCGCCTTCGCCACCTAAAGAGTCACTTTCTTTTGTTTGAAACATATCGCCGTAAACTTCAAGCGATGTAAAATCAAGCTCAGGCTGTTTAAGCATGTAGCGAATTGCACCGCCCAATGTGCCTGCACCATAAAGGGTGCCTTGTGGCCCAATCAATACTTCAACGCGCTCAATATCTACTAGGCGCATATCTACCGAAACTGGAATTTCGTTTATATAAGTAGATACTGTGCCGCCATCTGACGATGGACCAGAAGAGTTTGTATTTAAACCACGAACAATAATAGGCGAGCCTGATCGACCACCTTGATCGGTAATTGTTAAACCAGGTACCCAGCGCGCTACATCGGCAAGCTCATTGATATTTTGATCTTTCATAATATCTGCATCAAGGGCTGTAATATTTAGCGGTGCATTTTGCACAGAGCCGCTGCGCCTTGTTGCTGTAACTTCGATTACTTCGAGTGATTTGTTTTTAGCTGCAACTTCTTCTTGAGCAAGTGCGGCATTAGGCAATAAAAATACGCTAGAAACAGCGCTCGAAATAGCCAAGGTTAACAAGCTTGGTTTAAACATAAAAAGTGATCCCCAGTTCAAATGTTTTACATTAGTAAATTAAGTTAAGCAGTTTATCAGGGAGTGAAGTAGCTTGGAATATTTAAATTGAATTTTAATTCACTTTTGTAGAATAAATATGGTTGGTATGTAGGGTTTTTATTTAGTTAATAGGTAATACAAGCAATAGCTTAGTGCTATTAGGTACAGTTAGGTTAAAAATCACATCCTTGTTTAAAGGTAAATAGTCATTCATTTTTTAAAGCTGGTGTTATGACGTGCTCGTTAAACAGATTGTTACATTAAAATTAATATTTCATAATGTCATTACTTATACTTTTATTAGCACTATTAAAGTGTGTTTTTATCCCCATTAAGAGTGGTAGTCGTAATTATAAGTGACTGCATAAGCTTTTGAGTGGGCGTGTTTGATTGCCGCTTCGTATTCTTTTTTTTGTTTTGTCAGCACTTTTTTGTGCGTGTTTTTAAGGATTAACAATGAGCCAACTATTTTCGCCTTTATCACTTGGGCAAGTAACGTTAGATAACCGTATTATTATTGCACCCATGTGTCAGTATTCAGCAAACAATGGCGCTGCTAGCGATTGGCATACTATTCATTTAGGCCAATTGAGCTTAAGCGGTGCCGGGTTACTTATTTTAGAAGCAACAGCAGTAAACCCAGAAGGGCGTATTAGCTATGGCGATTTAGGGCTTTGGAATAACGAAACCCAGCAAGCCCTAGACAAAAGCCTAAAAGCAGTAAGGCAATACAGTCCTATGCCTATTGGTATTCAGTTAGCGCATGCTGGGCGCAAAGCATCAACTGAAAAACCATGGGACGGTGGCGATGCCATTGCACCTGATGATGTTAATGGCTGGCAAACGCTCGCCCCTTCGGCAATTGCGTATGACGCTAACAGCCCAGTACCAAAAGCAATGAGCCAATCCGATATTGACTCACTAATTAAAGACTTTGTCAGTGCAGCTAAACGCGCTGATGAACTCGGCCTTGATTTAATCGAGCTACATGGTGCGCACGGTTACCTGTTACACCAGTTTTTGTCGCCACTTTCAAACAAGCGCGATGACAACTACGGTGGTAGCCTAGAAAACAGAATGCGCTTATTGCTTGAGGTATTTAAAGCAGTACGCGCGGTATTCCCAAGTGAAAAAGCAGTGGGTGTGCGTATCTCGGCAACCGATTGGGTTGAAGGCGGCTGGGATTTAGAGCAATCGATAGTGCTTAGTAAAGCGCTTGATAAACTCGGCTGTGATTTTATTCATGTAAGTACGGCGGGTTTAAGCCCTGAGCAACAAATACCAGTAAAACCTAATTTTCAGGTGCCATTTGCAACAGCGATAAAAAACGTTGTTAAAATGCCTGTAATAGCCGTTGGTTTAATCACTGAGGCGCAACAAGCCGAAGATATTATTAGTGAGCAGCAAGCCGATGGCGTAGCACTTGCGCGTGGTATTTTATATAACCCGCATTGGCCGTGGCATGTTGCTGCAGAGCTTGGTGCTACAGTGACTGCACCTAAACAGTATTTACGCTCAAGCCCACATGGGCAGCCATCCCCAATTAAGTAAAGTTTAGTTTTTTGTAAAAACCCAATCAGCGTTTGCTGGTTGGGTTTTATTATTTTTGTAAAGTAGGATACACATGACCCAAACAGGCGTTTCACCACAACCACTTAGCAATACACTCGTCACTATTATTGCTTTGTGCTGCGGCCTTATTGTTGCCAATATTTACTACGCTCAACCTATCATTGAGTTACTAGCACCAGAGGTGGGGTTAAGCTCGCATAGTGCCAGCCTTATCGTATCGCTTACACAAATAGGTTATGCCTTAGGTTTGTTTTTTTTAGTGCCTTTAGCTGACTTAATAGAAAACAAACGCTTAATGCTTATAACGCTCGCTGTGTCGTTTTTAAGTTTAGTGGGTACGGCATTGGCTGATTCATCTAATGTAATGCTTATTTTATGTTTGATGATAGGTATAAGCTCGGTGTCTGTTCAGGTTCTTATTCCGCTTGCTGCGCATTTATCGTCGGATGAAAAACGCGGACAGGTGCTTGGTAATATTATGGCAGGTTTGCTGTTAGGTATTTTGCTTGCAAGGCCAATATCGAGCTTAATAGCCGATCACTTTGGTTGGCGTGCTGTATTTTACTTTGCAGCAGGGTGTATGGTGTTTATTGCAGGCGTAATTTATTTTGCTATTCCAAGCAGGCAACCTACCCATAAAACAACGTATTTTAAGTTATTAAAATCGCTTAAACAGTTAATGATTAGCCAACCAGTGCTGCGCCAACGTTCACTTTTTCAAGCATTAATGTTTGCATCGTTCAGTTTATTTTGGACGAGCGTACCGGTTGTGCTTGCCCGTGAGTATGGTTTATCGCAATCAGAAATAGCATTGTTTGCATTAGTGGGTGCGGCAGGTGCTGTAGCTGCCCCCATTGTTGGTCGCTTGGCAGATAAAGGCTATACACATCAGGTATCGTTACTGGCCAAAGTAATTGCAGCAGTGTGCTTTTTACCAAGCTTATTTGAGCTACCTTACGGCATTATAGTATTGGCATTAACCGGTGTGTTTATTGATTTTGCTGTGCAGGCCAATATGGTATTGGGTCAACGTGCAGTGTATGCACTAGAGCCACAAAGCCGTGCGCGTTTAAACGCTATTTACATGACGAGTATATTTGTAGGTGGCGCAGTAGGCTCGCTTATTGCCAGCCCATTATATGAAGCGGGTGGTTGGACAGGTATTGCACTGGTTACTACGGGTATGCCGCTTATTTCGTTGATTGGCTATTTGGTTACAACTAAAAAGCAAAGTAAGACGGTAAGCTAATTACGTTGCAACAAAAAAGCCACGGCTTATGCGGTGGCTTTATTTTTTAGAATTAGTCGATTACAGTTTTACTTAAGCAACCTGCTTTTTTGCATTTGAAAACGAGCTACCAACAGATGCAACAATCACAAGTAAAATAGCGAGCCACTGCCATAAAGTAAGTAACTCACCCAGTATAATAAACCCCGCGAGCGAGGCTATTGCAGGCTCTAAGCTCATCATTACGCTAAACCCTTGCGAGGGCATGTTACGCAGTGCAACCATTTCAAGTGTGTAAGGCAGTGCGCTTGATAAAATAGCAATACCAATACCCAGTGGGATAATTTCCCACGTAAACGCGGCGCTTTGCAGAATGCCGCCGTAAGGTACTAGCACTATAGCGGCAACGGTCATACCCAATGCGACAGTTGCTCCACCAGAGCTTTGTGTGCCCGTTTTTTTACCAAATAATATATAACCTGCCCAACATGCACCGGCACCAAGCGCAAGCGCTACACCCAATGGATCAAGGCTGTCTTGGCCGCTCATATCAGGAAGCAGAAGCAAAATACCGGCAATAGCACAGGCAACCCAAAATAAGTCACGTTTGCGGCGTGATGAAAATAAGGCAACAGCAAGCGGGCCTGTAAATTCAAGTGCTACACCAATGCCTAGTGGAATGCGTTCAATGGCGTAATAAAACAAAATGTTCATGCCGCCTAAACTTAAACCATACACAATTATAGGAATACGATTACCAGAAGTAGGTAAGTGTTTCCAAGGTTTAAACACTAAGCAAAGTATAAAGGCAGAAAAACCAAGCCTAAGGGCAGTTGTACCTTCAGGGCCAACAATAGGAAAAAGCTGCTTTGCAAATGACGCGCCCGTTTGAATGGTCATCATAGCAAGCAGTACACACACTATAGCCAGTAAATAACTTTTTGAAGATGCTTGCATTTTTATCCTTGAGTTGAGTAACTCTATCAATTAGTTAAATTGTAATGCAGGGAGTATAAAAGCTAAACCCGCCCGATATTAATGGCGGCATAGTATCTTTTTTTAAATTTATAGGTAAGTGTTTGCGACCAAAAATAGCGCAATTAAAAGTATATTAAATAGGGCCGGTAAATAAAGTAAGAGGTAAAGTTAGCAAACAGGCGTTTGCTAACTCTAATAAGTTGGTTAAAAGGCCTTAGTGGGCACTTTTATTAACTAAGCCATCAAGAGAGTAAAGACCTCGTTTTTCATTATTTTTGCGTTTAATTTCTTCAAGTGCGCGCGACTCTACGGCGTCAAATAAAGCATTAATTAAGCGGTTAAAATGTTTGTGCATTGCACTGCGCGCTGCATTTGCATCATGCGACTTTAGGGCTGTATAAATAGCGGTATGTTCATCCATAACGCACTCGTTATTGTTTTTACACACACTGCCATAGTCAGCAACAATTTGTGGGTTTGTTAAACGTAAATCCCACAAGTTAGACACTGCAAATTCAAGTGCTTTATTGCGCGTTGCTCTAGCTATAATTTCGTGGAACTCACGGTCGGCTTGCTCAACATAAAGGCCTTTTTCCATGGCAATTAATGTTTTGTTTAGTTGCTCTAGTTCTTCTTCTGTAATGCTTTGAGCAGCTAAAGCGGCAATTTCGCCTTCAATTAATGCGCGAGCTTGAGTAAGTTCAAATGCACTGATCTCTTTTGATTTTATAGATGCATTTTTTTGTTCTACTACGTAAACACCAGAGCCGGTTTTAACTTCAACTCGGCCACGTACTTCTAATGCGATAATAGCTTCTCTAATGGTAGGGCGACTTACATCAAACATTTCTGCAAGTTCACGTTCAGGTGGTAAACGACTCCCAGCAGAAAATTCGCCTTGATTTATTAAAGACTCAATTTTATCAACTATGCGCCAAAATAAGCGACGATTACCCATACTTTACCTTCATTACCTTAAGGAATAGTGGCCTCTGGGGCCTAAAAGTCAAAACCAACTGTTAATACCAGAGGTTACCTCAAAATTCACTATTATGTCAAAATTCTAACGCGATGTTATGGTTAAAAACCACTATACACCAATGGTTGTATTTTTGTATTACCAATTTAGTTTAAAATAATGCAATTGGCTAGCTTGATTGGTAATGTTTTTATGTATTAGGTTAGTTTTAAGGTTATTGAATAATAAATATTGGTAATAAACCGAATTTGGGTTGTTAGTGTTAAGTTTGCTGTAGAAGTATTTGATTGCCCATGGATGGGGATCGCTATTTTTAAATGTGTTTTATAAAATGTGTCGTTGTACGAGAGCTATTTAAGCTTTCTTCTGGGCATTATACCAACCTGCATAAATCTTTGATCAATTTAACGAATTAAATTGCACTATAACGTCGTTAAAAATTTTTTATTTAGAACAGCTAGATATAAAAATTTTTGCCTAGTTCTAGCGTAATTTTCTTAACGTTAAATAGACCCCATATATAAGCAGATTGGTATTAACTGTCGTTGGTTAATGCCCATATTTTTTTAATTAGTCGTTAGGGTACAGAACCCCAAGCTGTTTGCGCGCTTCATCAAGAACGCTCATTACGTTACTGGCTAAAATATGTGTATTAACGGGTGACTCAAAAATATTTTGCTTCACTAATGACATAAAATGCTCAACTTCGTATTTCATAAACTGCTCATCAAATGGCTGGGATATAACCTCTACGTCACCATTATTAGCAATAAATTCAATTTTTTTTAGTTGCGATACAGCTTCTATACGTATACGTCCAAGCTCGCCTTGTATTTCGGTTATGTTGTCGCCTTGCGATATTTTAGAGTAACTAATAACGGCTTGTTTATCAGCGTAGTTTAGTAATACATCCCCCGCACCATCAACACCTGTATCAAGTAATACGCCACTGGCACTTACGCTTTGCGGCGCTCCCCAAAGTGCAATTAATAAATACAGTGGGTAAATCCCTAAATCAACTAAAGCGCCGTTAGCAAACTCGGGTAAAAATGTATTTGGGCGTTCGCCATTTTTATACTTATCGTAACGCGATGAATATTGACTGTACTGGCCAATATATTTACGTGGTGTGCCAATTTTTACCATTGCCTGTTGCAGTCGTGCAAAGTTAGGCAAGTGAGTGGTCATCATGGCTTCCATGTAAAGGCGCTGATGTTTTTTTGCTGTAGCTATAATGCTTGCAAGCTCTTTAGAATTGGCTGCTGATGGTTTTTCGCCAAGGACATGTTTACCTGCTTCTAGGCACATAACAGCGTATTGTTTATGTAAGCTGTTAGGGGCGGCTATGTAGACAGCATCAACATTTTGATCTTGGCAAACTTGCTCGATTGAGGTGAAAATTTTTGCTTGTGTATTTTGTGGGTGTTTGGCTAAAAACGCTTCACCGCTTGATACTGCGCGCGAGCACACCCCATATAAATTAAAATCGTTTAACGTATTTGCAGCGGCTAACAATGTGTCGCTAATAAAATTGGTGCCAACAATAACAAAGTTCATGCTCACTCCTTAGCTTAAATAAAAATAATAAGAGTATTTAGTTTAACATTTTTTTAGTTCTATATGCTCGAGGAGAACATCCAAACCAGCGTTTAACATTAACACTTAGTGTTGCTTGTTCCTGATATCCTAAAAGCTCAGATATGGTTGAGATTGTAAATTGGTTTTGCGCTAAATAGTGTGCAGCTAAAGCGCGGCGAGTGGCATCTTTTAGTTTTACAAAACTCGTATTATGTTTGATAAGTTCTCGATGCAGAGTACGCGGGTGCATACCCAGCGCAGCTGAAATAGTTTGGTTACTACATTGATAAATAGGAAGCATAGGCCTAATTAGCGCACTAACTTGGTTGGGCAACGGTTGTGTGTGTTCTTTGTTTTTTGCCAAGAAGTTTAGCGCTGCTTGTACTTTATTTAGTTTAGGGTGATCAAGCTCAAGAGTTAAATCACTTTTTGAGATTACAATGCCAGCGCTGTTGCGATGCTCTATAACGTTACAACCAAAGTAAGTGTTATAGGCACGAGTATTAGTACTTAACTTTTTTGGCAAAAATATATTAATTGGTTTGCAGCGGTTATTACTCAGCTTTTTAATAACAGCTAATGCTAAACCAATGGTTAGCTCAATGACTTGGTTTATGTGCGGTAATGGTTTTAAATTAATTTCGAATGATAAAAACAAGCTTTTATCATTCTCTAAAGGGTGCGAATTTAAGCTAAGTGCAGGGCTGTGTAAGTGAAGGTATTTAATAACCCAATTAAGTGCATCACCTAAATTAGTACTACTTTTGGCAGCTATTGCAATATGCCCTAAAATATCAAAGTTTTGTCTACTTGCGAGCTTAAGGCCAAAACTAGAGCAATTGAACTTACAAGTACAGTATTCTAAAAGCTCAGCGTAATCTCGATAAGGTAAATATTGGTTGTCGAGATTTTTAAAGTCAACGTTACTAATATTACAGCTTTGCATTATTTCATGCGGATCGCCGCCAAATTCGCTAATTAGCGTGTCTATACCTTGTAATGACGTGGCTCTGATTAGGCTGCTCATGGTTAACCCCAAATAAGTGATGTCTAAAAATATCAAGTTTTATTGGGTTTTTCTATGCACTATTACTGTTAAGGCCGTTTAAAACTTTTATTAAGGTACACCATGAACAATACAACATTTGATTACATTGTGATTGGCGCAGGCAGTGGCGGCTGCGTTATGGCATCGCGATTGTCTGAGGATAAAAATGTCAGTGTGTGTTTAATTGAAGCTGGCGGCAGCGATAAAAGTGCATTTGTGCAAATGCCAGCTGGCATAGCAGCGAGTGTGCCTTATGGCATAAATAGCTGGCATTACAATACGGTGCCACAAAAAGAGCTTAATAACCGCTGTGGTTTTGTGCCGCGCGGCAAAGTATTGGGTGGCTCAAGCTCTACCAATGCAATGGTTTATATTCGCGGTAACAAATACGATTACGATAATTGGGCACAGCTTGGCAATGAAGGCTGGGATTTTAAGAGTTTACTCCCGTACTTTATTAAATCTGAGAACAATAAAGCGTTTATAAATAATGAGCTGCACGGAACAAAAGGCCCGCTACATGTACAAGAGCTAAGTAACCCAAGCAATGTAAACCAATATTTTTTAAATGCCTGTGCTGAGCAGAGCGTTAATTTAAGCGACGATATAAATGGCAAAGAGCAAAGCGGTGCGCGTTTATCGCAGGTAACTCAGCACAATGGCGAGCGTTGTAGTGCGGCAAAAGCATATTTAACACCGCATTTAAACCGCCCCAATTTAACGGTATTAACCCATAGCCACGTTAATAAAATAAATATAGCTAATAAGATAACGCAAGGTGTGCAAATAGAGCGTAATAAAGAAGTTATTAATTTACTTGCTAAAAAAGAGGTAATACTTAGTGCTGGCGCTATTAATTCACCACAAATATTAATGCTTTCAGGCATTGGCCCAAAAGAGCAGTTAAGTGCGCATAATATTAAGGTTCAGCACGTACTTGAAGGTATTGGCGCTAATTTACAAGATCACTTAACGGTAGTGCCACTTTATAAATCAAAAACAAGTAAAGGCACATTTGGTATAAGCCCGCTTGGCATTGCCAGCATTTTAAAAGGATGCGTTAACTGGTTTAGTAAACGAGAAGGGCGATTAACCAGTAATTTTGCAGAGTCGCACGCGTTTATTAAATTATTTGAAGGCTCGCCAGCGCCCGATGTGCAGCTAGAATTTGTAATTGGGCTGGTGGACGATCATAGTCGTAAATTACACACTGGGCATGGTTACAGTATACACAGCAGTATTATGCGCCCCAAAAGCCGAGGTACTATTACATTAGCCGATAACAACCCGCGTAGTGCACCGCTTATAGACCCTAATTATTTAAGCCACCCAGATGATTTAACTGTAATGCTTGCAGGCCTTAAAAAAACACTCGCTATTATGCAAAGCAACGCTTTTGATAACATACGCGGTAAAATGCTCTACCCGCTTGATATAAATAATGATGAGCAGCTAATTGAGTTTATACGCCAAACTGCAGATACCGAGTATCACCCAGTAGGGACATGTAAAATGGGGCAAGACTCAATGGCAGTGGTAGATACTAATTTACGAGTACACGGGGTGAGTAACTTACGCGTAGTTGATGCGTCGATTATGCCTACTATTATTACCGGCAACACAAATGCGCCGGTAATTGCGATTGCTGAAAAAGCGGCTGATTTAATTAAACACGAAAACGTATAATTGAATTAACAATAGCAGGGCTATTAATTAGCGATAAAACTCATTTAGCCATTGTTGCCAATCGCTTTCAAGATGTAGCATTTGCTGATGCTTTTTAGCGTTTAGATGCTTGGCTTCGTCCTCGCTTGCCACATAAGGCCCAACGCGGCATAGGGGGCAATGGTTAGATGTTAAGTATGCAGGCTTTGTAAGGCGTGAGCTTAATTCGCTAGTATGTTTATCGAGACTTTTTGGGCTGAAAACGTAAGTTATGCCGCTTGTGTCTTTAACGTGTTTGTCGCGGTCAACATTACGAATTTTATAACCTTCAAAATGGCTAATATCAAATGGGATTTGGCCTAAATAATCTGCGGTTAAACCGTTATTTAAACTCCCCTCTATATTCCATTCTCGATAAGGTTTTACATCCTTTGAGGTGATGTAACAAAGCATTGGCCCATTTTTATCAAGCGCGTATTCGTTAGCGTATTTAATAAATTGGTGCAGTAAAGCGCGGTTTAATACGTTCATGCTGGTTTGGCGCGTGTTGTTTTCAAACGCTTCACGGCCAACAAATGCAGGTATAAGCGGAAACTGAAAAATAACCACATCAAAGCTGTGCTGGTTTTCACTTAGAGCTTGCCAACATGCATGGTTTGTTACATCAAAACTATTAAGTACCTCAACGTTATGCGCTTTTAAGTTGCTAAGTGCATTGTGCTGGTATTTTTGCTCAATAGTAGTTTGGTCATCGTAAGTGGATGCAACCAAAGCTTTTGGCGATAGATGAGTGTAAATAGCGTTCGAAAACGATAAATCGCCATCGCCTACGGTGAGTATTCGCCATTGAGGATTTAAATACATATTTTATTTAGCGTTTATGTTTGTAGCAGTATTATTTATATCGCTATTTGTTTGTGAGTCTTTTGCTAGTAAACGATGAAACGCAAGTCTGGTTTTTAACCCTTCAATAGCGATTTGTTTAATAATAAGATTAAAGGTAATTAAAATAGCAAAGGCAATATGAATAGGGCCGTGAGTAAACCCTGCATCTGTATCGTACAGTGTTAAACCGAATAGCAAAAATAAGACAACTAAAAATATTTCGAGTAATTGACTTGAATAAAAGCTTAAACGACCTTCGCTTTTATGATCTTTTTTAATGCGAATAGCACAAAAGAATGGGATCACTTTGATTTTAAATGCAGCGTTTTTTTCTACGTAGTTTTCGCCAAGTTCGTCGAGTTGTTGGCGTAGTTGGTCAATCATGGTGTGTCCTCAAATAGCAGTGCGCGGATATTACCTTATTACCACGCAATATTTAAGTTTACAGCTGCTATTTAGGGTAAATACTCATACCAATAGTCAGAATGTGACAAACAAACACAACAGAGGTAAGTACAAAGCGCATTTTTTGATAATCTTTATGATAGGTTTGCCATTGTGGCGTGGCTTTTTCAAATATAAGTACTAACCAAAAACTAGCACCTAGCCAAGCCAGTGCCCACTCTACAGGTAAAAATGATACAAATGGAACTGGGATAACAGGTAATACCGCTTTAATTGCATTGCTATAGCTTTGCTCTCCGGCGCGCCATAAGTTACCCGCCATAAATGCTAAAATGGCGATACTGTAAAAAGTAAAAAACTCTAAGTTAAGGCTATTACTGCCAAACATGAGTGGCCAACCTACACACCCTAAAAACGGGATTAAGCCTAGATAACCTAGCTGTATATGGTTAACAAATTTTTCCATTACGGTGCGCCTTATATTTAATGACTTATTTGAAGCGGGGCTATTGTAGCAGTATTGCGATTAGCGGTCTTAATAATTCGCCAGCGTTTACAATTCAACTGATGTTTACGATAACAATGATTATATAGTTCAACCCAAAAAACCGATTGTTTTAATCTAAACAATCAATTTTATTTAATTGTCCATTAGCCTTATTGTATTAACCAAGCCAACGCAGAAGGTCGTTTTAAACGAAAGCGTTGATTACTTTTAAAATACATAAACACAGATGAGGAAATACCATGAGCACTTCATTAATTAATACAAAATTACAACCATTCAATGCAACCGCTTACCACAACGGTGACTTTGTAGAATTGTCTGAAAAAGATGTTCTAGGTAAATGGTCAATCTTCTTCTTTTACCCAGCAGACTTTACATTTGTATGTCCTACCGAATTAGGTGACCTTGCAGATTACTATGCACAACTTCAAGAAATGGGCGTAGAAGTTTACTCAGTATCTACCGACACTCATTTTACTCATAAAGCATGGCACGACACGTCAGACACTATCGGTAAAATTACTTACCCAATGATTGGCGACCCAACAGGGCGTATTACACGTAGCTTTGGTGTAATGATTGAAGAAGAAGGTTTAGCACTTCGCGGTACATTTGTAATGAACCCAGAAGGCGAAATTAAAGTAATCGAAACTCACGATTTAGGAATTGGCCGAAGCGCTAAAGAACTAGTTCGTAAAGTACAAGCTGCACAATACATTGCAACTCACGATGGTGAAGTTTGCCCTGCATCTTGGCAGCCAGGTGAAGACACACTTGCACCTTCACTAGACCTAGTCGGTAAAATCTAAGTATAGATTTATTCCTACTATAAGGGCAGGTAACTGCCCTTAAATCAACGAACATCCGTTTGTTGGTGCCTCCTATATCAATATACTTGTTTAAGCACATGCATTATTTGGCATGGGAGGCTTGCTGTTTAAATTTTCCTAAAAGGGTTAAGCCATGTTAGATAACAACATAAAAAATCAATTAAAAAGCCATTTCGAATCGCTTACTCAACCTGTTGAGCTGCTTATTGCCTTGGATGACAGCAAAAAATCAGCAGAAGTAGAAAGCTTAGCGAACGATTTAGCCTCACTGAGCGATAAATTTACGGTAATGAACAACCCAGATACAAGCGCGCGTCGCCCGTCAATGGTTGTACATTCACCTATTAAAAATACCCATATTACGTTTGCAGGCGTACCTATGGGCCACGAATTCACAAGTTTAGTGCTAGCACTTTTACATACTGGCGGACACGCAAGTAAAGCTAAAAGCGAAGACATTGAACAAATACAATCGCTTACTCAAGAACTTAACTTTGAAGTATATATAAGTTTAAGTTGCCAAACGTGTCCGCAAGTAGTGCAAGCACTTAACACTATGGCAGCGACAAACAGTAATATTAAAGCCACCATGATTGACGGTGCATTATTTCAAAGTGAGGTAGAAGAGCGAAATATTTTAGCTGTACCGGCTGTATATTTAAATGGCGAACCATTTAGCCAAGGTGCACTAAGCCTTACCGATATACTCAATAAAGTAGATAGCAAAGGGGCACAGCGCCAAGCTGAATCGCTAAGTAAAAAAGATAAATTTGATGTACTTGTAATTGGTGGCGGGCCTGCGGGCGCATCGGCTGCGATTTACTCAGCACGAAAAGGTTTAAATACAGGTATTGTTGCCGACAGATTTGGTGGACAAGTTGCAGATACATTAGCAATAGAAAACTTTATTTCGATTAAGGCGACTGAAGGGCCTAAATTGGTTGCTCAGCTTGAAGAGCACGTTAAAGAATACGATGTTGATGTAATGCATAATCAGCGTGCAGCGGCACTTGGTTATAACAATGGCTACGAAATTACACTAGAAAATGGCGCAGTACTTAAAGCTAAGTCGCTCGTACTTGCAACTGGTGCACGCTGGCGCGAAATGAACGTACCAGGGGAGCAAGAATATCGCGGCCATGGTGTGGCATATTGCCCACATTGTGATGGCCCTTTATTTAAAGGTAAACCTGTTGCCGTAATTGGCGGTGGTAATTCAGGTATAGAAGCAGCAATCGATTTAGCTAATATTGTGCAAAGTGTTACGGTACTTGAATTTGCAGACACACTACGTGCTGATGAAGTGCTTATTCGTAAAGCTAAAAGCATGGCTAATATTACCATTATCAAAAGTGCACAAACTACCGAAGTACTTGGTGATGGTAAAAAAGTAACTGGCTTAATGTACACAGATAGAGTTACAGGGGAGAGCAAAGAGCTTGAACTTGCCGGTATATTTGTACAAATAGGCTTAATACCAAATACTGAGTGGTTAAAAGACAGCGACCTTGAATTAAGTAAATTTGGTGAAATACTGATTGATGCTAAAGGCGCAACTTCATTACCAGGAATTTACGGCGCGGGGGATGCAACCAATACTCCGTTTAAACAAATTATTATTGCAATGGGCAGCGGTGCAACAGCAAGTTTAGGTGCATTTGATTATTTAATTCGTCACTCTGAAGAAGCTGATCAAAGTGCTGCTTAACATTATTTAATAAAAAATTTAGTAAAAACTCTCTTGATATAACAGCAAGGCTACACCCATAGCTGTTTGTTAACCCAAGCCGCCCTTCTCCAAAGGCGGCTTTTTTAATACTTAAGAATTAGCACACGATTTAATCGCACCCACCGCCAGAATCACCGCCGCTACAATTTGTGTGAGAGTGCAATGAGTTACTGCTAGAGGAAACTGATGAGTCACTGCCAGTATAAGCGGATGATCCACGTGATGACTTAGCACTGATAAATGTAACTAACAGCAACACGCCTGATACGATAACAATTGTTATCGATGAGCTCCATTGCCCAGTGGAAACGCCTTTAAATACTGCAACAATAAGTACTGTTAGTAATATAGTTCTAATTATGTTTTTCATTTTATGTTCTTATTTTTTACCAGTGGCAGTGCAGTAAAAATTAGCTGATTTTTACGGTATGCTCAAGCGCATTAATAACCGCTTTTTCAAGTATAGGTAGTTTAAACGGTTTTGATATAAACATATCCATACCGGCTTGTTTGCAGGCAAGTTTGTCTTGTGATGAAGTATTAGCAGTTATAGCCACTATGTAGGTTTCTTCATGCGAGCAGATGTTTTCTGATCTAAGCTGCTTTGTTGCCTCAAATCCATCGAGTATGGGCATTATGCAGTCCATAAAAATAAGGTCATAATGCTTTTGGCGACATTTTAATACAGCATCTTGGCCATCAACTGCAGAGTCGGCTTTTATATTAAGTTTGCCTAAAGAAGCATGAAGTACCAACCTATTAATGTCGTTATCATCGACTACAAGCACTGATAGTTCACTGCCGTTGATATCTAACGTTGATTTGAGGTTTTCTTGTTTTTGTTCTGTCCCTTTCTCAATAGGAATATTTATTAAAAACGTAGTGCCTTTATTAGGTGTACTTTTTACCTTTATTTTTCCGCCCATATATTCAACAAGTTCTTTTACTATTGCAAGGCCAAGGCCTGTGCCACCTTTTGAATTTTTAGCATCTACTTCTTGAGAAAAAGGAGAAAATAGTGATTCTAAAAAGTTTTTACTCATTCCTAGGCCTGTATCAGACACTTCAATATTTAAACTTAGCTTATTTTTTATTTTAGAAAGGCTGGTGTTTAATGTAACTGAACCATTTTCAGTAAATTTAAGTGCATTACTCAGTAAATTAGAAGCAATCTGGCTAAGGCGTGTGTTGTCGCTAAACGCCCAGCAGTTGTCATCAATTGTATTATTTACTTGTAGCGTTACATGCGTGTTTTTAAATAGAGGTGTATACAAAGAAGTTAAATCGGTAAAAATTGTTTTTAGTAAAAAGTCAGTAGGTTCAAGCTTTAGCTCACCATGATTAATTTTAGAAAAATCGAGCACCTCATTAATAATACTAAGTAAAATATCGGCGCTTCTAAGTCCTATTTTAATTTTTTCAGCGCGAACTTCTTCACTGTGTTCATCAACTAATGTGGTTAGCATACCTGTAATGCCATTCAGTGGGGTTCTTAATTCGTGGCTGATTTTAGCAAATAGCATGCTTCTGTCTTCA
Source organism: Pseudoalteromonas sp. APC 3691 (assembly GCF_030408135.1). NCBI lineage: Bacteria > Pseudomonadati > Pseudomonadota > Gammaproteobacteria > Alteromonadales > Pseudoalteromonadaceae > Pseudoalteromonas > Pseudoalteromonas sp. APC 3691. Next base: position 20,456 of record NZ_JASDCB010000069.1, read on the forward strand.
AGTAGGCGCTCTGCTTGAGCTTGCTTTTGTTTAAGCTCTTCTCGGAGCATTACTGACTCGGTTACATCTTGGCAGGTGCCAAATAATCGGACACATCGGCCTTCATCAAATTCGGCCTCACCAAAGGTAGCCACCCATAAATGTTTATTTTTAGCGGTTACTATTTCTAGTTCTAGATTCCATTTTTTGCCTTTTTCTATGGCTAATTCTACCGCGCGAGTAATGCCTTCACGACTTGGGCCTTCTTTATAAAACTCGATTGCAGAATTCATTTGCGGTTGAAATTGTTCATCCACCTCATGTATGAGGTAGGTTTGCTCACTCCAGGTAATTTTATCGGAGATTAGATCAACTTCCCACGTGCCTATATTTGCAATGTGCTCTAACTTTAATAAAGTATTACTATTTTTTATGAGTTGCTCTTTAGCTTGGGTGCGAGCAAATTCCGATCCAAGCCATTGTGCAAATAATTCGATGTAGTCATAAGCATCATCGTTAAAAGCGAGGGAGTCTTTTGCGGATGAAAAGTTAACGGTGCCAAATATTTTATCACCAATTTTTATTGGCGCGCCAATATAAGACTCTAACTGAAAGTTTATATAACAGGGGTGGTTTGCAATTGCACTTTGAGATGCTTTATGAAAGGCAAGTGCAGAGCCAGCAGCGAGCGTATGTACGCAATAGGTGCCTTGTAATTCAAACACGGTACCGGGTAAAAGTGAGTTGTCAGGGGTTTTGGCATATAAAACGGTGTAGCTGTTTTTATCTACTTTACTAATAATACCTAGCTCAAGGTCAAATACTTCTAACCCAAACACTAAGAGCTTATTAATTTTATTTTCAAAATCAAGAGATTGATTAGAAACTATATCGTGAAAACATCGTAAAAAATTCAAAAGAAAACACCCCGTAAGCTTTTGTTCAATTTATATAATACATAGGCCAATAAGGGCATTGGTATTAATTTAAAATCCAGTTTAGCAGTTTTAATTACTAATAACTAAAATTGATACGTATTAAATTTTATAACCTTATGTTTTTATGAACTAAGTTAGTGGTTTATTAATAGTAGTAGGGCCTGTTGACCTTTCAGGATTAAAAATTGTCCCTAGGCAGAACCCAAAGGGCAACGCATGTTTGGCATTTATGCTGCGTTATCGCCTATTTATGGGGAATAACCACACTAAATAGGCTCTGCCTTGCCTAAATACCAAACACTCTGCTGCAAATTTAACCTCGAAAGATAAACAGGCCCTTGTATATAGCGCAGCATGCCGCCGAGCATATAATACTCAGCGGTATACTTTTAATACGTTGAATTTGGGGTATATTGCGGGTTGATATCGCCGCCTACTTCCTCTGGGTCAACATCGTTAATAAGCAGTGTTTCACGTACAGCCTCAATGTGATCAAGTACGCTTTGGTAGCGCTCGCCATATTCATACTTTGTCACTTCAATCGCTTTAGGCATGTAAGTAAAAGCTATTTTTAGGGCGTGGAGTGCTTCTTCGTTTATTTTTTCGCTCATAATATTCTCTTATGTGTAGGCTATAGTTAACCTGAGTTCTGGATAATAAATCTATCTCAAGCAGCTATTTTTAGCGCTAACTGCGTTGAATTTCCTTGCAATAGACCAGCTATTGACGCGTAAATTCGCCTTGTTTTCACCAAAAATTTCTAGCTAGAGAGAAACAGACTTAAATATCGTTATTATTTATAGTGTTTTTAAATCTCTTAACCAGAATTCATATATGGTCTCCTCCAGTATTGCAAGGTGTCATTCAACGATAGCAGGGACAGGTTTGCTGTCATATATACGGTCTTTTAGTGAAGATTATTACTTCTGACCTTGATGTAATCCGCGCATATTGT
>NZ_JASDCB010000007.1:0-97171 GCF_030408135.1 Pseudoalteromonas sp. APC 3691
CCCACCCTCAAGCACAGTATTGGTCTGACTAAGTATAGGGCGTTGCGCTATTTTGCACGCTGACCCACCAATACTGCCGAAACAGGTTACGGTTAGTTGTGTACCTCTAACTTCTTATGGCTTCCTTCAGACCCCACCGTTGGCCAGTGACGCCCTTGCCATTCAGATTATCTTCCCCTTAGTCAGGGTAATAAGGCATCTTTCAGCCTATCGGGTTTGCCAGCTTCGCTGGGCAAACAAAAAAGCCGTTGCATTGCTGCAACGGCTTTTATAATTTTGATAAATTTTCAAACTATAATGGAACTTACTACCCATTAAAGTTCAAAAATTAGTCGCGGTTCTTAGTCGCGATAAGTCTCTACCGCTGGGCATGAACATACTAAGTTACGGTCGCCGTATACGTCATCAATTCGTGTAACGGTTGGCCAAAACTTGTTTTTAGTCACTGCAGGCACTGGGAATGCAGCGTAAAAACGGTCGTACGCGCGGTCCCATTCGTTACCTAACACGTCGCCTTGTGTATGCGGTGCAAACACTAGCGGGTTGTTTTCGATTGACCATTCGCCAGAGATTACTTTTTCAATTTCGCCTTTAATTGACACCATTGCTTCGATAAAGCGGTCAATCTCACCTTTTGATTCAGACTCAGTTGGCTCAATCATTAGTGTGCCAGCTACTGGGAACGACATAGTTGGTGAATGGAAGCCATAATCTTGCAAGCGCTTAGCTACGTCCATTTCAGTAATGCCTGATAGCTCTTTAAGCGGGCGTAAGTCAACAATACATTCGTGGGCAACACGGTTGTTACGACCACGGTATAAAATTGGAAAGTGCTTGCTTAGCTCATGCGTTAAGTAGTTAGCATTAACAATTGCCATTTCAGTGGCTTGCTTTAAGCCCTCGCTGCCCATCATGGTGATGTAAGCCCATGAAATAGGTAAAATAGCGGCTGAGCCGTAAGGCGCTGCCGATACCGCACCGTTACCGATGTTAGTACCTGGTACGTTAATTACGCTGTGGTTTGGCATAAATGGCGCTAGGTGCGATTTAACACCAATTGGGCCAACACCTGGACCACCGCCACCGTGTGGAATACAAAACGTTTTATGCAAGTTTAAGTGCGATACGTCTGAGCCAATAAAGCCTGGGCTTGTTACGCCAACTTGCGCGTTCATGTTTGCGCCGTCCATGTAAACTTGGCCGCCGTGCTCATGAATAATGTCACAAATTTCGCGAATTGTTTCTTCGTATACGCCATGCGTAGATGGGTATGTGATCATGATACACGATAAGTTTTCAGACACTTCCTCAGCTTTTGCTTTAAGGTCTGCCATGTCTACGTTACCGTTTTTATCGCAGTTAACTACCACAATTTTCATGCTCGCCATTTGCGCTGATGCCGGATTAGTACCGTGCGCAGAGCTTGGGATTAAACATACATTACGGTGTGCGTCGCCGCGTGACTCGTGGTATTTACGAATCGCGATTAAGCCTGCGTATTCACCTTGCGCGCCAGAGTTTGGCTGTAGTGATACTGCATCGTAACCGGTAATGTTTACTAGCCAGTCGTGAAGCTCGCCAATCATTATTTGGTAACCCTCTGCTTGATCAAGCGGGCAGAATGGGTGAAGGTTTGCAAACTCAGGCCACGTAATTGGGATCATCTCTGCGGTCGCGTTTAGTTTCATGGTACATGAGCCTAACGAGATCATTGAGTGATTAAGCGATAAGTCTTTGCTTTCTAGTCGCTTAATGTAGCGAAGCATGTCTGTTTCACTGTGGTAGCTGTTAAAGTTTGGATGCGTTAGTACTTCGTCATCACGTACTAAACTTGCAGGGATAGACTCGCTGCCATTTGCTTCAACGTCTGCTGCAATAGCGTCAACACTTAGGCCATGGCCTTCGCCTAAAATAATATCAAATAACTCAGTAATATCGGCACGTGTTGTAGTCTCTGATACCGAAATTGAGTACTCGCCTTCGTGGTTTGTTGCAAAGTTTACGCCTTTTGCAATTGCACGCGCTATTACGTCATCTTTGTTGTCGCTTACTACTGTAAGGGTATCAAACCAAGTGCTGTGCTTAAGTGCGATGCCTTTAGCTTTAAGGCCACTTGCTAAAATATCAGCAAAGCGATGTATACGCTGCGCGATAGTTTTTAAGCCTTGTGGGCCGTGGTACACCGCGTAAAACGCTGCCATGTTGGCAAGTAATACTTGTGCTGTACAAATGTTTGAGTTGGCCTTGTCGCGGCGAATGTGTTGTTCGCGCGTTTGCATTGCCATACGTAGTGCGTCGTTACCTAAACGGTCTTTAGATACACCAATAATACGACCTGGTAATGAACGTTTGTATGCGTCACGTGTTGCAAAAAATGCAGCGTGTGGACCGCCGTAACCCATAGGTACGCCAAAACGTTGAGCCGAACCAAGTACTACGTCTGCGCCTAGTTTACCCGGTGCTTTTAATAGTAATAAACTCATTATGTCGGCAGCAACACAGGCAATGGCCTTTTTGCTTTGTACGCCAGCAATTAAGTCAGTTATGTCTACCACTTCGCCTGATGTAGTTGGGTATTGGAACAATGCGCCAAAAATGTCGTGGTTTACGGCATCTTCTGCTTTACCTACAATTATTTCAAAACCAAACTGCTCAGCACGCGTTGTTACTACGTCGATTGTTTGTGTGTGTACGTCGTCGGCAATAAAAAAGGCATTGGCTTTTTTAGCTTTTGATACGCGTTTTGCAAGGCCCATAGCCTCTGCAGCCGCTGTTGATTCGTCAAGTAGTGATGCACTTGCTAAATCAAGACCGGTTAAATCTAGGGTCATAGTTTGGAAGTTTAATAATGATTCTAAACGCCCTTGAGCAATCTCTGGCTGATACGGTGTGTACGCTGTATACCAACCTGGATTTTCTAGTACGTTACGTAAAATTACGTGCGGTACGTTAGTTGGGTGGTAGCCTTGGCCAATGTACGATTTGAAAACTTTATTTTTGCTTGCTACTGATTTTAAGTAGCTTAGTGTTTCAACTTCAGTACGGCTTTGTCCAACTGTTAGCGGTTGCTCTAGACGAATGCTAGCCGGTACAGTTTGGTCAATGAGCTCTTGCACACTCGATACTTCTAAAGCACTTAGCATATCGCTTACTTGTGCTGGGCTTGGCCCAATATGGCGGCGAATAAAATCTTGCTTTTGCTCTAGTTCTTCAAGAGATTTGGCGTTTGACATGTGTCCAGATTCCTATGATCCAAAAAATGTGGCTACTGCTGATGGGTAAACAGCAATAACTTAAAATTCTTATGATTTAACAGCCTACTTTGTATGGAAAAGTTAACTGTAAAATCATAAAAGCCCCGATATCTAAATAAAACACGCGGGGCTTTTAGTTATCTACAAAGAATAATTATTCTTCGTCGATAGTGTGCGAGTAACCTTCAGCGTCTAATAAGTTGTCTAGCTCAGACTCGTCAGATGCTTTAATACGGAATAACCAACCGTCACCGTAAGCGTCGTTGTTTACTGTTTCTGGTGAGTCTTCAAGTTCTTCGTTAATAGCAACAATTTCGCCACTGATAGGTGCGTAAATGTCTGATGCTGCTTTAACTGACTCTGCTACTGCACAGTCTTCGCCAGCGTCTACTTCGTCGCCAACTTCTGGTAATTCAACAAATACCATGTCGCCAAGAAGTTCTTGTGCATGCTCAGAAATACCAACAGTAAATGTACCGTCGCCTTCGTTACGAACCCACTCGTGTGAAGGTGCGTATTTTAACTCGCTAGGAATGTTGCTCATTTTATTTGTCCTTTGGTTCATATTGGGAGGATATCAATCACTGTAATTACACTGATTGATATAACCAAATTATTTAAATTATTGATTTACCGTTACGTACAAAGCTAGGCTTTACTACTTTAACGTTTACTAATTTTTTACGCATTTCTACTTGAGCTGTATCGCCTGTTGAACGTGGTACACGTGCAAGGGCTACACTAAAACCAAGTGTTGGGGAGAAAGTACCAGAAGTAATAATACCTTCACCACCATCAACAATTACTTTTGAACCGCTACGCAAAACGCCTTTTTCTTCAAACACTAAGCCAACTAGTTTGTCAGTGCTTTTTTCTGCGCGTTGCTTAACAAGTACGTCACGGCCAATAAAGTCGCGATCTTCTGGTTCCCATGCAATGGTCCATGCCATGTTAGCTGCAAGTGGTGATACGCTTTCGTCCATATCTAGGCCGTAAAGGTTCATACCTGCTTCTAAACGTAGCGTGTCGCGTGCACCTAAACCAGCAGGCTTAACACCTGCGTCTAGCAGTTGTTGCCATAAATCGGCTGCTTGGTCGTTCGGTACTACTATTTCGTAACCGTCTTCGCCAGTATAACCCGTTGTGGCAATAAATAAATCACCTACTTGAACACCAAAAAATGGCTTCATACCTTCAACAGCTGCTTGTTGCTCAGCATTTAAAAGAGTGGCTGTTTTTGCTTTAGCGTTAGGGCCTTGTACTGCAATCATTGCAAACTCAGGGCGCTCTGTAACAGTTACGTCAAAGTCGCTCGATACGTTAGCTAAATGCGCTAGGTCTTTTTCGCGCGTTGCTGAGTTAACAACTAGGCGGTAAAAGGTTTCGCTAAAGAAATAAATAATTAAGTCGTCTATTACACCGCCTTGCTCGTTAAGCATGCCTGTGTAAAGCGCTTTACCTGGTACGGTTAATTTTGCAACGTCGTTAGCTACTAGCTTACGTAAAAATGCTTGTGCTTGAGGCCCTTTAATATCAACAATAGTCATGTGTGATACGTCAAACATACCTGCGTCGGTACGCACGCTATTGTGTTCTTCTATTTGTGAGCCGTAGTTGATTGGCATTTCCCAGCCATGAAAATCAACCATTTTAGCGCCCGCTTCTAGGTGCTTAGCATGTAGTACAGTTTTAGAAGTCATAACATTCCTTCACGTTTAAATTAACCCTGTTTAGGGCGTGGCTTAAATAGACTTTAATTGCTTAATCGCAATTAAAAACAGGTAAACATTGTTATGTTCACCTGTTGTTTGTATTCGTTATGCGGCTTCACTATGCATAAGTGCAAAACCTTGCGCTTGCATGTAGCTTTGCCATTTTTGTAATTCTTGTTGTTTAGCGACTAATACAAAGTGTTGTTCGTCGTTTTTATCAATGGCGGTAATAAATACATCACCACTTTGCGCACCGTAGCATAGTTGCGCATTTGATAAGCGCAAACCGGGTGTTAATTTAAAAGCATTTACTAGAGTATCAAACGCGTTGTCGCCACTTAAAATAAAGCTTGCTAGGTCGGTGCGTACTACATAATCAATATCAAAACGTAATTGCTGCTCGTTTATAAGCGCTTGTAGTTGAAGGCTTGCGTTGTGTGGTAGTACGAATCTAAAGGCAGTTTCGCTAAAGTAATAAACAGCAAAACTGTAGTCAGAATTATAGTCGCCATCAAGCGTGCCTTTTAAGCCTAAACCGCTGGCGGTAAGCTTAGTTAAATCAAGGCCTAAAATAGTGCTTAAAAATACACTGGTTTCGGTTCCGCTAAAATCCATTACAACGTGATTGTTGTTAGTTTGCAAAGCGTTAGTAACCGCACTACTTGCGTTGCTGTGGCGGGCAAACATTATTGGGTTAAAAGTCATAACAAACACCTGTGTATTTTCGATTATAAAAGTATATTGCCCACGTCTATCAACAACAAATTGTAATTATTTATCAATTGATAAATAATACTTATATATATGGCTATATAAATTGTAATTTTAAATATGAAAAACATATCAACAGACGGTTTACGTACTTTTGTAATGGTAGTTGAAATAGGTGGCTTTGCTAAAGCAGGCGATTTACTTGGCCTGTCGCAACCTGCTGTAAGTTTGCAAATCAAGCGCTTAGAAGACGTGCTTGGCTATAAACTATTTAAAAAACAAGGGCAGCGCCAAGTATTAAACCAGTACGGCGAGCTATTATTGCCTATGGCAAAACAAATGATGCAACACAACGATGCTATTTTGCAGCAGTTCACCTCAGAAAACATCGCAGGTAAAGTGCGCTTGGGTATTCCTAGCGAATTTGCAGCGCGCATACTACCTTCTATTATTGGCGACTTTGTGGCGCTCTACCCTGAGGTGTCGTTAGAGGTTAAGTCGCGTTTAAGTAAGCATTTGCTTTCGGCTTCTCGCCAAGATCAGTTTGATTTAGTACTTGCGCTAAATGAGCGACTCAACTCTGATAAGTTTCCTATTTTTATGCAAGACGAACTTGTGTGGGTGGGCGACCTGTCACTTGCGCATAATGAGGTGGTTACCCTAGTTACCGCACCAGAGGGGTGTATTTATCGTCGCCGTGCTACTGATGCATTAAAAAGTGCAGGCATTAAATACCGAATAGTTTATAGCAACGCCGATTTAACCGGCCTTATTGCTGCATTAAAAGAAGGCTTAGGTATTACGGTACTTGCCAAAAGTACAGTACCGAGTGAGCTTAACTATCAGGTTCAAACCAAGCATTTACCAGCTCTTGGTAATATTGGTATTAGCTTGGTTAAAAGTTCGGGTGAGTCGGAAAATGCGGTAGATAAACTCGCTGAATTTATAGCTCTACGCTTGGGCTAGCGCTTACGTAGCACATATAATTCGTTCAGCCTTTATAGTTAGTAAAGCAATTACAAAATAATACAAAAGAAACAATTTAGTTAATTAAGTTGCATAAGCAGGTGTTTTTAGTTCTATTAAACTGAATAATTAAATAGTTAATAACATTGATTCGTATTCGTTAACGTGTTCAAATTGCGCCAATTAAGATAATTGACATGATTAGGAACACAATGACCCCTAAGTTTTTAGTATCTACTTTGGCAACTGCGGTTGCTTTGTCTTTTAGTGCTACTGCAATAGCAAAAGACACCAGCAATAAAGAACAACGCTTTGAACAAATTACTGTTATTGGCTCTCAGCAAGCAATTAACGATATTCCTGGTTCGGCTACGTTTATTTCTGAAGAAGAACTTCAAAAATTCCAGTTTACCGATATTTCTCGCGTTTTAGCGTCTGTTCCGGGCGTTTACGTGCAAGAAGAAGACGGTTATGGCCTTCGTCCTAATATTGGTATGCGCGGTACAGGTACTGGCCGTAACGATAAAATATCAGTAATGGAAGACGGTGTATTAGTTGCACCAGCACCATATTCAGCACCTTCTGCATACTACTTCCCTACTATGGGTCGTATGGAATCTATTGAAGTATTAAAAGGCGCAGCCTCAGTTAAGTACGGCCCGCGTACTACAGGTGGTGTTTTAAACTTACTTTCGCGCAGCTTACCAACTGAGCCGATAGCTCAAAAGGTATGGTAGATGCAGCCCTTGGTAGCGACGGTTACTACAAAGGCCACGCTTACTTTGGTAAAGAAAAAAATAACACAGCGGGTTTAATTGAAGTATTTACTTACGGCGCAGACGGCTTTAAAGAGCTGCCAGTAGGCAATGACAACACCGGCTTTGAAAAAACAGATTTACTATTAAAGTTTGGCCATACGTTTGGTCAAAACGATGCGCATAATCTTGAGCTAAAAATTAAGTACTCTGACGAAACATCAGACGAAACATACATGGGCTTAACTGACGAAGACTATCAAGAAAGTCCTTACCGTCGTTATGCTGCATCGCAAAACGATGAAATGAATACGCGCCACAACGCATACCAACTTAACTACGCGTACCGTTTTGGTGATGGCTATGAGTTTTTAGCTACGGCTTACTTAAACGATTTTCATCGTAACTGGTATAAAGCCAGCAGCGTAGGCTTAAGTACTCTTGAGCAGTACAGCGATTTTGAAGCAAACCCTACAAGCGAAGGTATTGAAGGTATTGGCGTTAAAGCTAATAACCGCGACTACCAAGCTAAAGGTATTCAGTCTGAATTACATATTCCTGCAGGCGATCACTATGTGACTGTTGGCGTACGTTACCACGAAGACGAAATGGATCGTTTTCAGTGGGAAGACAAATACACACTTAATCAAGACCTAAGCTTAACGCTTACAGAGCAAGGCGCTCCGGGCTCTGATAGCAACCGCGTAGATAGTGCAGAAGCAAGCACCTTGTTTATTCAAGACGAGTGGACAATTGACGCATTAGTAGTAAGTGCAGGTCTTCGTTATGAAGACATTACTATTACTCGTGAAGAGTGGTCTAAATCAGATCCAACACGCAGCAACGGTTTAACTAAAGATGTGTCGAACGACACTGAAATTTTAGTGCCGTCACTAGGTGCTACTTACACACTTAACGAAAGCGTAACGCTACTTGCGGGCATTCAAAAAGGGTATGCACCAGCAGCACCTGGTAATGCTGACCAAGAAGAAGAAGAAAGTGTAAACATTGAGTTTGGCTCTCGCTTTAATATGGATGGCTTTAGCGGTGAAGTAATTGCCTTTTACTCAGACTACGACAACATGCACGGTAACTGTACTGCAGCGGTTGGTTGTAGCAACGACAACATTGGCGACCAATACAACTACGGTGAAGTAGAAGTAGAGGGCTTTGAATTTAGTGCAGCACGTACGTTTGCAACTGATACAGCTATGTTCCCAGTTAAATTAACGTACACCTACACAGACTCTGAGTTTAAAAACGATTTTGATTCAGAAATTTGGGGCGCGGTAGAAAAAGGCGATGCAATGCCTTACGTACCAGAAAACCAAGTAGCGTTATCGTTAGGTGCTGAGTTTTCTGCGTTTGTAGTTAACAGCCAAATACGTTACGTATCTGATGCGCATGCTAACTTAACGCAGTCAGGCTTAAACGCAATTGATAGCCGCGTAGTATGGGATTTAGCCGCTAAATACTTAATCGATGAAAATCAAAAAGTATACCTAAACGTTGATAACTTGTTTGATAAAACATACGTTGCTAACCGTTCAAACGGTGGCATTCAGCCAGGTAAGCCACGTACGGTGCAGATGGGCTACACTTATAGCTTTTAAGCTTAAAGCACTACACATCTAAATTATTGCCTTGTTATTAAACCGTTTACCTGCGCTTTGTATAGGAGAATGTTTCACTAACAGCGTTGATAATTTTTTATGTAAGATCACTACACATCTAAATTATTGCCTTGTTTTAAACCGTTTACCAAAGCTTACAAAGTTAAAGCGTAAATTACAGACACAAAAAAGCCGAGATTGAATTTCAATCTCGGCTTTTTAATACATAAAACTTATCGTTTTATATATTAGTTATTTGCGTTACGTTGGCGTAATACTTCAAACAAACAAATACCCGTGGCTACCGATACGTTTAAGCTTGAAACAGTACCCGCCATTGGGATTTTAACAAGCATATCGCAATGCTCACGCGTTAAGCGTCGCATGCCCTCGCCTTCTGCGCCCATAACAATAGCCATTGGCCCTGTTAAGCTTGCGTCAAATACGTGGTTATCAGTTTCGCCAGCGGTACCTACAACCCATACGCCTGCATCTTTAATTTCGCGAAGCGTACGCGCAAGGTTAGTCACTTGAATAAGCGGAACTGTTTCGGCTGCGCCACAGGCCACTTTACGTGCGGTACCGTTAAGCTTAGCCGACTTATCTTTAGGTACAATCACAGCGTGAACACCTGCCGCGTCTGCACTACGTAGGCATGCGCCTAAGTTATGCGGATCGGTAATACCATCAAGCACAAGTAAAAACGGTGTGTCTTCACGAGCGATTATCGCATCAAGATCTTTTTCATTAAACGTTGGCGCTGCTTTTACGTTAGCAATAATACCTTGATGCTGCTCACCTTTTGATTTGCTATCAAGGGCTTTACGCTGCATAAACTGTACTGAAATACCAAATTTACGTGCTTCATCAATAATCGGAGTTGAGCGTTTGTCGTCACGACCTTTAAGGGCGTAAATTTCTACAAAGCGCTCTGGTTCGCTTTCTAAAATTGCTTCAACAGAATGAAAGCCAAAAATTAATTCATTACTCACGTATTGTCTGCTCCTGGGCTAGTACGTTTGCGGGCATTTTTGCCTGCTCTTTTAGGCTTTTTAACGGCCTTCTTCTTTGGTTTTTTCTTTACGGCAGAGTCTGCTGCTTTTTTATCTGCAGGTTTTGTTGCAGACTTATTTGCAGGCTTGCCTTTATCTTTATTTGCTGGCTTTTTTTTACCTTTTGGTTTGTCATCGCTGTGCGACTTTTTACCTGGTACTTTGCCTGCTTTTAATTGCGAACGCACACTTGCTGGCGCATGCTCAGACTTACCTGAACCTTTTTTTGGTGCACGACGACGTGAGTATCTGTCTTGTGCAACATCGCCTTTAAGCGTTAAGTTTATACGGCGATCGTCTAAACTAACCGACGCAACTTCAACTGTTACTTTATCGCCAAGGCGATAAACTTTGTGAGAGTGCTCACCTATTAGGGTGTGTTTTGCAGCATCATGCGCAAAAAACTCGTCGCCTAAATTAGTAACGTGTATAAGCCCATCAATTTGTAAATCGTCTAAACGAATAAACAAACCAAAATTGGTAACCGATGAAATAACACCATCAAACTCTTCACCTACATGGTCTTGCATAAACTCACATTTAAGCCAATCAGCTACTTCGCGAGTTGCATCATCGGCGCGGCGCTCTGTTGTAGAACACTGCTCACCTAGTTGATCAACTTCATCGTCGGTGTAAGCATATTCGCCAGACGTTTGCTGACCTTGTGCTTTTATTACTGCTTTAATAGCACGATGCACTACTAAATCTGGGTAACGGCGTATTGGCGATGTAAAATGCGCGTAAGCCGATAACGCTAAACCAAAGTGACCAATGTTATCTGGCTGATATACAGCTTGTTTCATTGAACGCAGTAACATAGTTTGAATAAGTTCAGCTTCTGGGCGGTCACCTAGTCGCGCTAATACTTGCGTTATTTCTTTTGGTGTTGGCTCGTCGCTTAATGTGCTTTCAATACCTAACTCGCCTAAAAACTTAGTAAAGTTACCTAGTTTTTCTTGGTCTGGTTCGTCATGCACACGATAAAGCGCGCTTGCTTCGTGCTTTTCAAGAATTTTAGCCGCTGATACGTTGGCTAAAATCATACATTCTTCAATGAGTTTGTGCGCGTCGTTACGAATAACAGGCACTATTGATTCTATTTTACGCTGAGCGTTAAATACAAAACGTGTTTCTAGGGTTTCAAACTCTATGGCACCACGGTCTTGGCGTGCTGCTTTAAGTGCCATGTACATTTGCTGTAAATCAGTTAAATGTGGCACAACGGCTGAGTATTCTTCGCGTAGTTTTTCGTCGTTTTGTAAGATGGCATTTACTTTGGTGTAAGTTAAACGTGCATGCGAGTTCATTATCGCTTCGTAAAACTTATAACCCAAAAGTTTACCCGCGCTCGACACGGTCATTTCGGCAACCATACATAAGCGATCTACTTTTGGATTAAGTGAACATAATCCGTTAGAAAGCACTTTTGGTAGCATCGGAATTACTTGCTCAGGAAAATACACTGAGTTACCACGCAAAATTGCTTCTTTGTTAAGCGGCGTGTTCATTCCTACGTAATGCGATACATCGGCAATAGCAACCCATAAGCGCCAGCCACCTGATTTTTTAGGTTCACAATATACGGCGTCATCAAAGTCGCGTGCATCTTCGCCATCAATAGTTACAAGTGGTAAATCACGTAAATCTACGCGACCTTGTTTGTCAGCTTCTTCAACAAATTCACCTAGATGAGCAACTTGTGCTTCAACTTCTTCTGGCCATACATGTGGAATATCGTGATTGCGCAGTGCAACTTCAATTTCCATACCTGGGGCTAAATGCTCACCAAGTACATCTATAACTTTGCCTACCGCGTTCATGTTACGGCTTGGGTTTTGCGTAATTTTAACCTGCACCATTTGGTTATGGCGGGCACCGTTTTCGTTGCCTGGTAAAATCATTATATCTTGCGTTATGCGCGGGTCTTCAGCGACTACAACAGCAACACCGTGCTCAACAAAGTAACGGCCAACAATTGGCGCGCGCTCGTTAGTAAGCACTTTTATAATACGTGCATCGCATTTTGAGCCAGAACCACGTTTAGTGCCTTTAGCTAGTACAATGTCGCCATGTAACACCATATTCATTTGGTGCTTAGCAATAAACCAATCTTTACTCTCGCCTTCAACTTCTAAAAAGCCGAAACCGTCTCTGTGGCCTATTACTTTGCCTTTGGTTAAACCGGCTTCGTCAATTAGGGCGTAGCATTTAAATTTATTGAAATACAGCTGTCCGTCACGCTCCATAGCGCGAAGGCGGCGTTTAAATGCTATTTGGCGTTCGTCATCGTTTACTGCTAGTTCTTCACATAATTGCGCGTAGTTAGCAGGCTTTGAACGCTCTTGAAGGTGAGTAAGTATAAACTCACGACTAGGGACTGGGTTTTCGTACTTTTCTTGTTCTCGACTGAGATTTGGATCTTGGTTTGACATTCACTATCTTGTTAGTTGGTTATGTAGGTATTTTAACCCATATAGTTATAATGAGACAGGTAAAAGCTATTAAACTTTTAAGAAAGCACTTTTACCTTGCTGTTTACCTTGCTGTATAGTTTAAAAATCTAGCGCAATGAGGCTTAACGATCCCTTAACTGCAAGGTGTTTAGTCATCTCGTAGCAATGCTAAAACCTATACTATTTTTTTTGTAGGTTTTTCCACAGCAGTTTACTTATATTATCAATAAAGCTTGGGTCTTCTTCTTTCATCGTAAGTAAAATCTGCTTATTCATTTGTGTTTTATTTTGAGCGTAAATCCAACGATTTTTATTAAACTGCTGGGCAAACTCAAGTACACCCGCTTGTAGTTCGTCGTTATTTGCAAACACAGCTTCAACTACTTTGTTCTCTAGCAACTGCTGTGCACCAACCCGCTCTCCTGACATAGCTAGACGATTAAAGAAGGTTTGCGAAATAGCCTTATTAATTATAGGAAACATCGACGGAAAAAATGGCACCATTACATCCACTTCAGGAAAACAAAAAAAGCCTTTGTCTGATTTTATAAATCTAAAGTCGCACGCACACGCAAGTACAGAACCATTACCATAGGTATGCCCGTTTAACGCAGCAATAATAGGCATAGGAAAAGTAACTATGCGTTTAAATAAGTCACTTATTTGAATCATAAAGTCTGAAATTGCTGCAGGTAAAATACTTGGATTAGACATCCATTGGAGGTCGATACCCAATGACCAGTTTTTATCACTTGAAGACGTTAAAATAACTGACTTAATATTTTGTTCTGCTTCAATGTGGTCTAGGTGTAAATTAAACTCAGCCAAAAACGCTGGGTTGTGGCGGTTTTCAGCGGTATTCATGGTGAGTATAGCGATATTATTTTTAGTTGTTAGTTCTATTAAATTTGCCATTAAAACCTCTTTTAGCGCTTTTTAAGCTAATTTTAAGCGCTGTTCGTTACTTTTACATATCATAGTAATACTTTGCTTATAATTTATAAACCCACTAATTAAAGCCACCCTTTTTGTTTAGCTATACGCGCAGCATCTATGCGGTTAGTGGCGTTTAATTTTGCAATGGCGTCCGATAGGTAGTTACGCGTAGTCCCTTCGCTAATAAATAGCTGCTTGGCTATGTCGCTTGTTTTAAGGCCATCGCTTGCAAGTTTAAGGGCTTTTCGTTCTTTATCCGTAAGTGGATCTGCGTCGTCTAATGCATTAATAGCAAGCTCTGGGTCAATTACCTTTTGTCCCTGCATTACTTTTTTAAGCGCATTTATTAACTCTTCACTTGGTGCTTCTTTTAAAATAAAACCTTTTACGCCAGTCGTAAGCGCTCGCCTAATATAACCCGCACGAGAAAATGTAGTCATAATAACCATTTTTATAGCAGGAAATTTAGCGGCTATTTTTTCGCTAAGCTCTATACCATTCATGGTTGGCATTTCTATATCGGTTAAAATTATATCGGGATGCAAATCACTATCAAGCGCCTCAATTGCATTAAGTGCATCTTGCCCGTTACTTGCTTGACCAATAATCTCAATATTAAAATCAAGCCCTAACAATGCTGCTACTGCGTCGCGTACAAGCGCCTGATCTTCCACTAAATATACTCTGATCATTATAAATCCTTAGCTGTAATTGGAAGCACTACTTTTAAAGTAAAATTATCGCCACAGGCAAATACTGCACTGCCATTTAGTTGCTCTGCTCGCTCTTTAATACCATTTAGGCCATTGCCCGAATTCAATGTACTGCACGGACCATGGTCAATTACGGTTATAAGTAACTGCTGCGCTGTTTGTTCTATATTTATTTCGCAATTTTTTGTATTGCTATGGCGTAATAAGTTAGTAACTGCCTCTTTAATTACAAGGCCTGCTATACCCTCTACTTTAGCGGGCAGAGCATTTAAAACCACATTAAATGAAACGTTAAATCCTTGCTCTATTAACCTTTGCTTTAACTGTGCTACTTGGCTGACAAGATTAAGCTGTTTTAAATCACTTACGGCGCTTCTTACATCGCTAAGTAACTGCCTTGCCAAATCGGCCACTTGTGCAATTTCGCTATTTGCTTGAGCGTAGCGCTCTCCTTGGTTTAATTTATTAGCAAGCTCAGCTTTTAAAGCAATAGATGAAAGTGAATGACCTAAAATATCATGCAAGTCGCGAGCTATTCGTTCTCGCTCTGCAATAGCTGCTAATTGCTCTAGTTGGTTAGCGCTTTCTTGTTCGCGCTTTTTGTATAAGCTTTCTCTTTTTTGCTGCAATACCGTAACTAAATAATGTGGCGCATAGAATCAAAGCAACGCCTAAAAAGTATTGAACCTTACCTATATCTCCAATATATGTGCTTAATAAAACCGTGAATATAATTGCGATCGCAGCATAAATCCTTTGACGGGAGCTGTAAGAGTAGCCTGCTATATAGGCTACGAAACCAAATAAAGTAGGCGTACCTGTGGTGTAAAAAGTAGCGCAAAAACAAATTAAGAGCATGGCTACAAATAACTTAGTCACCCCTGCGCTTTTACAGTTTATTGCTTTTACATACAAAAGAATAAAAGCAATATAGAAGGCTAAAGACATAACAATTTGGTTAACTGTAAAGCTCGAAAAATTAATTATTAGCGGGAGTAAATAAAAGCCGGTAAAAATTAAAT
This sequence comes from Pseudoalteromonas sp. APC 3691, assembly GCF_030408135.1. Taxonomy (NCBI): domain Bacteria; kingdom Pseudomonadati; phylum Pseudomonadota; class Gammaproteobacteria; order Alteromonadales; family Pseudoalteromonadaceae; genus Pseudoalteromonas; species Pseudoalteromonas sp. APC 3691. The sequence goes on from NZ_JASDCB010000007.1 coordinate 15,188, forward strand.
GTCCATATTTCCAAAAACCTTTATCGCTTTGTTGAGAAAAGCTGCTTAACGAGCTCATACTAATACCTCTGGCATATTATTTTTACTTATAGCACTATTTTTATTAATAAATATAAATAACATAAAAATGCATACCAGCATAAAGCAATCTGCGTACGTAATAGTAAAACTTAACGCCTCTAGCACTTCATTAATAGTTAAGCTGATTAAAATTAAAGAATTCATAATTACCTCCTGTTGAGTAAGGTAACTATGCCCGCGTACAAAAATAATAAGAGTGTGAAGTGTCATCAACTTTAATGACTTTTGTCATGCGGTAAAAAATTCATCTTAAGAATTTTTAAGCAATGTTAATATATTCAAAAAGTACAACAAGGAAACTAAATGCAGCCTCAGCAACAAAGTTTAATTTATTTACACATAGCGGTATTACTTTTTGGCGGGACCGCTCTATTTGCCAAACTTATTGGTTTAAATGCTTTAGATATTACCGTTTACAGAACTGCAATTGCAGGAATGGCTATTTTAGCCATGCTTTATTTTCAAAAAAAACAAATTAAACTAAACAAGCCTAAAGACTACCTTATTGCATTATTTTTAGGTGTTGCTGTGGGTATTCACTGGGTTACCTATTTTGCTGGTATGCAAATGGCCGGTATAACTATTGGAATGCTGGCATTTTTTAGCTATCCCGTAATGACAGTGTTTTTAGAACCCTTATTTAATAAAAGCAGGCCAAAAGCAAAAGATATAATAAGTGCAGCGGTGGTTGTTTTAGGTATTTACTTATTAGTACCAAGTGCAAACTTAGGCGACGATGTAACCTTGGGTGTAATAACTGGTGTGATATCGGCATTGTTTTTTTCAATAAGAAACATTACTCATAAGCGCTACTTTAGCCAATATGGCGGGCCGCAAACGATGTTTTATCAAACCTTAGTGGCAAGCATTATGTTGTGTGCATTTATAGAAGTACCAGTGTATGAGGTTAGTAATCACGACCTGATTTTAATTGCTGTAGCGGGTGTTATATTTACAGCTACACCGCACTCGTTATTTGCAGCAAGTTTAAAGCATTTATCAGCGGCAACTGCGGGGTTAATTTCTTGCTTGCAGCCACTTTATGGCACCATACTGGCTATAGTAATTATTCATGAACGTCCTACTGTTATGACGTTAGTTGGTGGAGCACTCATAGTGAGTGCCGCTTGTTTTGAAACGTGGTCAATCACTAAAAAGGCTCGACAATGAAAGTATTTGCACACCGTGGTGCCAGTGGGGATTTTCCTGAAAACACCAAAAGCGCTATTTTAGAAGCGTTAAAAGTAGGTGTTGATGGTATTGAAGTAGATATTCAAAGTTCCTTAGATGATTACATGGTAATACACGACTCATGGCTTGATAGAACCACCAGCGGTAAAGGTAGGGTGAGTAACTTTACCGCTCATGAGCTCTCTAAGCTTGATGCTGGAAATGGTGAAAAAATCCCTACTCTTCAGCAGCTGTTTGATTGGAATAACAATAAATCTTTATTAAATATTGAGCTTAAACACACGTTTGCACTAGAAAGGTTTGTGGCTCAATTAGAACAAAACATTGAAGCTAAAAAAATATCGAAAGCCAATATTTTAGTATCATCGTTTGATCATCATCAACTACAGTGGCTTAAAAACAAGCTACCATGGCTTAAAATAGGCGCCCTTACTTCTTCTATTCCAATTAACTATGCAAAGTTTGCTAGTGATTTAAACGCTTATAGCGTACATGCAGATAAAACCTTTATAAATAAGGCCTTTGCAGAGGATGCAAAAAAAAGAGGCCTAAAGATTTATGCTTATACGGTCGATAGAGAACAAGATATAGCGCTAATGCTTGAGTATGGCATAGACGGAATTTTTACAAATTACCCAGCGCGAACCAAAGCTTACTTGTTGTCGTTACAAAAAGGCTAACTTACATTCCCCTCACTTAAATAACAATCGTAGGGCTTGAGCATAATGAGTGGTTTCATGAAAATTTATAACTATATAGAGCAAACATTCTTTTTTACGTTAACCCGTAAAATAGTCGGTAATTTAAGTTTTGTATTATTGTTCCAAGCAATTACGTTACTTTGGCTGCATCAGAGTTTAAGCGAACAACAGCAAAGTACAGGGCTATTTTGGCTGCTTACGCTTGTGATTATATCTGGTTTTATTTTTACTCTTTTTTATATGCGTTTTTTAATTGTTCGCCCTGTTACTGCTATGCGCGATACTTTGATAGAAATAAACCAACAAGATGCAAATTTAGCAGCAAAACTTCCCCACTTTTCGTATGACGAATTTAAAGATTTAAGTTCACAATACAATATATTTACTGCCCATTTAAGTGAGTTACTCAGCACAACATATAACAGTGCTCAAGCGAGTGCACACAGCAATACACAAGTCACTGAATCAATGAAAAATACTGAGCAATCAAGTGAGCAACAAATACAGTTAAGCCACAGTATTATTAATGCCAGTATGCAAATAACCCAAAGCTTACAAGACATAGTAAATAATACAGATAGCGTACATAACGTTAATAATGAACACCTTAACTTTGTAAAACTATCTGCGTCAGAACTCGCTGCTTTAGTAGAGCAGGTAAAACTGATTACTAATATGCTAGGTAGCTTTTCAAATACAATTGCGGGACTAAAAGAGAACAGTGAAAACATTCGTAGTATTTTAAAAATGGTTGAAGAGTTTTCTGATCAAACTAATTTGTTAGCCCTCAACGCCGCAATAGAAGCAGCTAGAGCGGGTGAAGCTGGCAGAGGATTTGCCGTAGTTGCAGACGAAGTACGCACGCTTTCAATAAAAGTGAGTGGCGCAACTAGGCAAATAAGTGACTTTATTACTCAAATGAATGATTTAGTAAACGAGACGAATAAAGAGTCAGAGCAATTAATTACCCACTCCAATAATGCACAAAGCTCAATTAGTGCAACCTGTGATGGCTTTACTAAAATGCTGAGTGAATTTGAGCACAACCAACAACAGTTACAACAAATAGCTAACGCGGTGCATATGCTTGAAGATACTCAAACCGATACTCACCAATCGGTAGAACAAATTGTAGCGCTAGGTGAGCAAGCTAAACAGCAAATAGATACAGCCCTTAGCGATTGCCAACAATCTCAACAGTTAAGCTTACAAACCCAACAACAGTTAAAGCGCTTTGTCCGCTAAGAAGCGTTTTCGGGCTCAGAGAAATATGGTAAATTACGCAGCTATTAATTTAAGTGTGTGAAGTGTGTGAGCAACCCTACCCCAGACTATGAAAAATTAGCCCTGCAAATAAAAACCTGGGGGCAAGAGCTTGGTTTTAGCGAAGTAGGTATTACTGATATTGACCTATCTAAGCACGAAGCCCAACTGCAACGCTGGCTTGATGCTGGCTACCACGGCTCGATGGGTTACATGGCTACTCACGGCATGAAACGCGCTCGCCCTGCTGAATTAGTACCTGGTACACAGCGTGTTATATCTGTAAAAATGAACTATCTCCCTCCCGATGCTGGCTTTGCAAAAACCTTAAAAAATAAAGAAAAAGCATACATCAGCCGCTATGCACTGGGTCGTGATTACCATAAATTAATGCGTAATCGTTTAAAAAAACTAGGTCAAAAAATAGAACAAGAAATTGGCGAATATGGCTTTAGGCCCTTTGTAGATTCAGCTCCTGTACTTGAACGTCAACTCGCCGAAAAAGCCGGTTTAGGTTGGCGTGGTAAGCATTCTTTATTAATTAATCAAGAAGCAGGATCGTGGTTTTTTTTAGGCGAGCTATTTATTGATTTACCCCTACCAATAGATGCAGAGAACACCTTTGAGGGATGCGGTAAATGCGTTGCTTGTATTACGCTTTGCCCAACAGGTGCAATTGTAGAGCCTTACGTTGTTGATGCACGTAAATGCATATCGTACTTAACGATAGAACACCAAGGACCCATACCCGAACAATACCGAACTTTATTAGGCAACCGCATTTATGGCTGTGATGATTGCCAGTTGGTATGCCCTTGGAATCGTTATGGACAAATAACGGATGAAAATGACTTTCATCCCCGTACTCAATTAAAAAATAAAGATTTACTTGCGCTGTTTGCTTGGGATGAGCCTACATTTTTAAAAAATACCGAAGGCAGCCCTATTCGTCGCATAGGTCACGAACGTTGGTTACGTAATATAGCGGTCGGTTTAGGTAATGCAGAGTTTAGTCCGGCTATTATTCATGCCTTACAGGATAAAAGCCAAATATGCAGCGAGCTTGTTTTAGAACATATTGAATGGGCGCTTACTCAACAAAACGATAAGCAACGATTACAAGTTCGTAAAACAGCCAGATTAATCAGAATAGTAGAAAAAGGCTTACCCAGAGATGCATAATGCAGTTGGTGTAAGCCTTAAAGTAACATTATTTAATTAAGTATATTTAGCTCTTTAAAAGCAATGACAGATCTTGCTCAATTTCAGCAAAAGCTGCTTTTACCTGTACAACAGACTCCTCTCTGGCTACTGAGTTTTGGATAGTTTCATCTACTTTTTTATAAATAAACACCTCCTGGTCTTCATCTAATCCCATTGTTGGGATACGCTCTTCAAGCTCTTCTTGTAACTGTTTAAACACTTTTTCGTTGTTTTGACGGTTGTCATTCAATAAGCTAATTAAGCCATGAAACTTACTATGGACTGTACTTGCTACGGCATTAAGTTTTGCTTGTTGTGCTTCAAGCATTTTCTTAGTCGTGATGGCGCGTAGCTGCTGCTCGGTTACACTAACAATAAAACACACGTGATCGCGTATACGCCCGTGCTTATCAGGGTCGTGATCAGGCATATTTAAAATAAGTAAGCTAATCAATTCATAGTTAACTAAAATTCGATGCGAAAATTCATGTAAGCGACCTTTGTTTTTAAGCATTTCAAATAGCTCCACCACAATAGGTGAGCACAAGCCATTTAGCGCAAAATGACTAATTTCATTACTTTCTCTAAACTCAACATTACTTTGTAAATCAAAAGACTGCAGGCAATCAATCAACGCTTTGCCTAGTTCTTGAGGGTCATTAATAAAGCCTATATTTTCAACGTAGTTAACTATTTGCCCCATCTCACTGCTGTTAGCCATGGCATTAAATGCAGTAGATGTAGCATCTTCAACTTGCTTTTCAAGGCTTTGTTTTTCAACGAGTACTTGGTTTAAATTTTTAAGCTTTGACTTGAGTTCATCATGGCCAAAGGGTTTTACAATATAGTCTTCTGCACCAACCGAGTAGCCTTCCATTCGCTCTTCAACTGTGCCCCGAGCCGATACAAACACAACAATTATGTGTGCTGTATTTTGATTTGCTTTAAGTGCCTTACATACTTCATAGCCGTTCATTTGCGGCATACTTACGTCGAGCAATATAACCTGAGGCATATAGCCTTCAACCATGTTTAAACACTCAGGACCACTCGTTGCTACTTGTAATTCAAAATCAAGCTCCTCTAAAATTTCTTCAATTATCTCAAGGTTAAAAGGCTCGTCATCGACGGCAAGAATTTTAGTTAAGGCCATAATTTATCATCCATTCAAATTCTCAAAAAAGTTACTTGGCTTGCCAAAAAACAATTAATTACTGTGCTGTATTAGCTGTTCTTCAGCTAAACGCTCGTCTAGATTTATTTCTAATGGCACTTGTATAAATATAGTTGCACCACCATTTTCGTTGTTACGTGCAGTGATCTCACCTTGGTGTAAAGATACAAACTCTCGACACAAAGCAAGACCGAGCCCTGTACCACCAGCACCGCTATTTGTTTTACTGCTTTGTACAAACTTAGTAAAAATATGCTCTAGTTCATCTTCTGGTATACCGACCCCATTATCGGTAACCTTTATGGTGGCAAGTTTATTATCTGACTCTAAATTTACCTGTATTTTACTTTTTGGTTCACTAAATTTAAGTGCATTACCCAATACGTTTCGAAGTAGCTGGTTTATTTGCTCTTCATCACATTGCGCAATTACAGGTAATAGCTGTGCGGTAAATACAATCTCAATTTCTTTTTCCATTGCCGTACCAGATACATCATCAATACTTGTTTTAATGATGTTAGCTAGATTATACGGACGAGGATTAAATGGAAACTTACCCACATCTAACTTAGATAGATCGAGTAAATTATTTAGTAACGACAGTAAACGCTCACCACTACTCTCTATTCGCGATAGATACTTAATGAGTTTTTCTTTTGCAAAATCTCCAGCTTCTAATTTAGTTAAACCAAAACGCGAAAAGCTTAAAATAGAGTGCATAGGTGTTCGAAGTTCATGCGACATGTTTGCTAAAAATTCTGATTTACTTAAGTTTGCAGCCTCAGCCACATTTTTAGCATGCTCGAGTTGTGAAGTACGCGCTCTTACTTGCTCTTCAAGAACATCTTTTGCTTCAAGTAATAAATCCTCTTTTTGCTTAAGATGGGTTACATTTTTAAATATGACCGCAAGTGCTATTTCGCCATGGTGATCTATCTCATTAAAAGAGCCAACTAAAGGTATATAACCTCCTGCTGTTTTAGATAAACGTAAATCGCAGCTAAATTGTCGATTACTATTTAATGTCGAAATCTTATCTTTAATACCTAAAATTGAATCATCATCTAAAAAATCAAATACTGATTTACCTTCGAGTTCATTAAACGGTAAGTTAAATAGTCTCAAGCAAGCATCATTAGCTTCTATCACTCTACCGCACTTTTCAAATAACATAATTGCATCGGGCGTATGTTTATAAATAACCTGAAGTAGGCTGTCTTTTTCAATCAGTGCATCAACCGTATCTTGTAGCCTTTCTACAAGCTCTGCGTTATGACGTTTTAATAACTCTGTTTGCCATAATTTATGTATTGATTGTAATAATGAGCTATCGTTTAAAGGTTTAATAAGTACGTCTTCTACGCCTTGACGAATTGCGTCGATCATTGAAACTTGATCAGGGCGTGAGGTAAATAACAAACAACGACAATGCGGTTGGGTTACTTTTAAATTTGAAAAAATTCCTAAACCTGTTCCGTCATCTAAAATAAAATCGCTTATCAGTATATCTATTTGCTTTTCTTTACTAATTTCTAAAGCTTCTGCGGAGGTTGTTGCAGTATGAGTCTCGATATGAGCACCGATTAAGCTATTTTTCATTTTTTCGAGACGTTCAGGAACATGATCGACGAGTAAAATAGTAGGTAATTGCAAAATATGGTTAGAGCCTAATTCTAATAGGCTCTCTAAAAGAGAAGTCATTTCTTTATTAGAAAAAAATGGGTAGACCACGGTTGCGTCAGGCGCAATATGATTTAGCTCGCTAAACGCAGTTAGTTGTTCACCGCTTTGTGCTTTTGGCGCAAGCAGCATAAAGCGCTCTTGCGCTACTTCGCTTACAAGCGGTTTTATAGAATCAACAGGCACACCATGGGCAACAACAACTAAGTCGTAATCGCCTATATTGGTATACATGTCTAGCATGCTGAAATGAATTAATTCGACCTCACACCCTATTAATTCTAAAAGCACTTTCACACGCATCGCGATGACACTACTACTATCAATAATTAATATTTTTCGAATCATCAAGCCACACTTCAAATTAATAAACTTAATATCCTAACAGCGTAGTCTATTTTTATTTAATTGACATAAAGCCCTATTTTTTTTGTAAAAAAATATTACAAGGTTTCATAAAACAGTTTATTTAAGATGCTTTCCAAAAATAGTCAGGCTGTAGGGCTTGTTATCCATTATGGCAACGCTTGGTAGCTCGCCCCATATTTCAAAATCAAAATGCTTAAACAATTTAACACTGGGTAAATTATGACTAAAAATAAAACCAAGCAATACTTTAATATTTAATTGCTTAGCTTGTGTTTGAGCAAATATCATTAGCTTTTTACCAAGCCCTTTACCTTGTGCTTTACGGGTAATGTAAATGCTCATCTCTACTGTGCCATCGTAAGCAGGACGCCCATAAAACGATTTATAACTTACCCAAGCAAGTACTTGGTTATTTTCGCAGTAAACATAAATAGGCCTTTTATCGTTATGGCTATTAAACCAGTCACGCTTTTCGTCAACAGTAACTTCTTCGGTATCTGCAGTTACCATTCGACCTGCAATGGTTTCGTTATAAATGGCTACAATTTCATTAAGATCATTAATAGTTGCTAAACGGATTGTCATAGGTCATTTGGGGGTTGATCAATTTGTTCCATATTAGCGTATGATTATCCAATCAAACAATCGTAAATTTTAGGTAATGTAATGCTAAAAAAAATTATAATAGGATTAATGGCTTTATTTATTAATACTTCACTCCAAGCTGAAACATCATCAACTATTAACCAAACTTCTGCCCAAAACTGTCAAGATTTTACTAATGTAGATATGCGAAAGCTTCGCTCAAAAGAATCTATTAACTTGTGCAAATTCAAAAATAAGCCTTTATTAATAGTAAACACGGCGAGTAATTGTGGGTTTACACCTCAATTTAAAGGCCTTGAGGCATTATATCAACAATACAAAGATCAAGGTTTAGTCGTATTAGGGTTCCCATCTGATGACTTTTTTCAAGAAGAAGATAATGAAAAAGAAACAGCAAAAGTATGCTTTGTAAATTATGGTGTAACTTTTCCTATGTTTGCTACCAGCAAAGTTCGTGGTAGCGAAGCAAATCCAATTTTTAAATATTTGAATGAGCAAACTAGCTCTCCAAATTGGAACTTTTATAAATACTTAGTGTCTGCTGATCGTAAAACAATTTTACGGTTTAACAGTAAAGTGGCACCTAATTCAGAGCAAATGATTACTGCAATTGAAACTGTGTTTTCTAATAAATAAGTTTATACTGGTACAATTAGTTGAAACTAACTAGAATGACATTTCAATTCGGTTAAAAAAACACCACATTATATTCGGGAGATTTTATGACAGTAGCAAGCGCACGACACATACTTGTAGACAGTGAAGCACAATGCTTAGACTTAAAAACAAAAATTGAGCAAGGCGAAGACTTTGCTGAATTAGCAAAAGCACATTCTAATTGTCCTTCAGGTCAGGATGGCGGTGCTCTTGGTGAGTTTGGTCCTGGTATGATGGTTCCAGAGTTTGATAAAGTTGTGTTTTCAGCTCCAATTAACCAAGTACAAGGCCCTGTGCAAACTCAATTTGGTTATCATTTACTTGAAGTTACTAGCCGTTCAGAATAAATTTAACTGTATCGTAAGTAACGTTTTATAAAAGCCGCTTATGCGGCTTTTTTATGGAGTAATTATGCAATTAATTGGTTCTGTACCTTCACCTTACGTGCGCCGAATTAGAATTTGGGCACAACAAAACAACTGTAAACTAGAGCTTGTGAGTCTTGATATATTTTCTGAGCAAGATCGCCCTACTATGGCCAGTAAAAATCCAGCTCGAAAGATTCCTATTCTGGTAGATGGCGACTTAACACTTAGTGACTCTAATTCTATATTGCGCTATTTACTTGAAAAAACAGGTCAACCAAAACTAACGTGGCCGCAAGAGCACTTACTTACGACTATAAATGCCTGTAACGATTCGCTAGTAGAAATGCTGCTATGTGAACGCTCTGGATTTGACACCAAAAGCGATAAACTCTTTTTTAATTTGCAAAACGAACGAATTGAACAAACATTAAGCTTTTTAAATACCCATTTAAGCGATGAAGAATTTAAAAGCTGTGAATACCTCAACATCAGTTTATACTGCCTGCTTGATTGGATTTGCTTTCGTGAATTAACTGACTTTAGTCAGTATTCAGAGCTTGTTGCTTTTCATAAGCAATATGGCAAGCGTCAAGCAGCAATAGATACTAATCCTCGTCACTAATTTAAAAAGGTAAACACATGAGCGATATCGAAATTGAATCACAACTAGTTAACTTTGTAGAAAAAGTACGTGTTAGCGAAGTAATTTGGGCACTTGGTGCAGAAGATAATGGCTTTGTAGTGTGCGATTCTAACCAATTTGACGAAACTGACGTACTACTGCTTTGGGAAAGTGAAGAAGCAGCTAAAGCGCAATGTAAAGAAGAGTGGAAAGACTACAGCCCTGTAGAAATAAATCTTGATGAATTTTTAGATGCATGGGTTGAAGATTTAAATGAAGATAACGCACTTGTTGGCATTAACTGGAATGATGACCAAGTATGTACAGAGATTGAACCTACTGGTTTAGCTCGCGCATTAAGTGAATAATACTTTATACGCTTTATTTTAAGAGCGGATAAAACCCGACTAGCATCTACTGCTAGTTGGGTATAAAATAAAACACATCATTATTTTCAAGGTATTACGTTGAAAACCCATCTTGGTCGCCGGCCCTTTTCAGCCATGGAACTGCACACTCTTTATAATGGATATATATACGGTGATTTTAAAGTTGCACGTGAGCAACCAAAACACTGGCATTTTTGGCTTCCTCTAATTGCATACTACAGTGGTGCATATAGCGATGAAATTGGCTATCTAACGCTTGATGATCTGTCCCTTGAAAAAGATGTCTTATGTTTTAATTTTCATACTCACGGTAAGATAAAACCTCGCTTAGTTCCAGTGCATCAGGCACTTATAGATGCCGGGTTTAATGAATATTTAGCATTCATAAAATCACAAAATCAACAACGATTAATGTTCGACTTACCCGCTAAAACTGGCAGATACAGTGAAAAAGTCCGTATTTGGTTTTCAGGTGAAGGTGAGCGAGCCGGCTATTTACAAAAGTGTGATATACCAAACGTTGATCAACTCGGTATGAAAACAGCCATAAGCAGCCTTCGTCTTAACTTTGAGCAACAAGTGCGTATACATGCTCTGCAAGCCAACTCTAAAGACGCCTTTAATTATCTCATGGGATTTAACGAATACCCACATAATGAATTTAAGGACGTGCTTTTATTAAATAACGTGATCCAAAAAATACGTATTATTAACTCACACCTGCATTGGCAGCGTTTTATAACACGCGAAAGCCACTGACAAACTTTGTTACTATTTCCCCTTAAAGTCATCGTTATAATCAATTACTCTATTAAAAAAAACTGTTAGGATATCTAACCCCCCTAATAATATGAGCATAAAAAAGCCTATTTAGGGTAGTTTCTAACAACAACAATCTAGGGATCACTATGTTTCTTAAAAGCCTCTTAACAGTGAGCGTTGCTTTGGCAATGGGTACTGCAAACGCTAACGAATTCGTTATTGAAAAACTCGCAAAACCAAGTTCACAACAGGTATCGTTAACACTCGATCCGAGCCAAGATACATTCACAGGGATGACTGAGATTTCCCTAGAAGTACTAAAACCAACAAAATACATTGAATTAAATGGCGTAGCTTACGCTGTTAAAATGGCGCAACTGCTTGGCGACGAAAACTGTGACTTAAACAACGAAATGCTTAAAACAGGTAAAGTTAAATTTAGCTGTGATGAGCAAATTCAACCAGGTAAATACACCCTTAAAGTTGATTTTTCAGCGCCATATAACCGTCAAAGTGTTGGTTTATACAAAACGTTAGACCAAGGCACACCTTACTTATTTACTCAATTTGAAATGAGTGATGCACGCCGTGCATTTCCTGTTTTTGATGAGCCAAGTTACAAAATTCCATTTCAGTTAACGATTACCGCGCCTACATCACAAAAAGTATATTCAAATACGCCAGAACTAAAAACAACGGTTGATGGCGATATGACCACACACTTTTTTGATAAAACGCCGCCAATTCCTTCATACTTAGTCGCGATGGCTGTTGGCCCATTTGAAGAATTAGATATTAAAGGCATGCCAATTCCTGGTCGTGTAATTACCCCTCAAGGTAAAATTCACTTAGCCCAATACGCAAAAGAAAACATGCCAAAAGTACTGGGCGCACTTGAAGCGTATTTTGGTATTCCTTACGTTTACAAAAAATTAGACTCAGTAGCGGTACCAGAGTTTCCATTTGGCGCAATGGAAAACTCAGGCTTAGTAACCTACCGAGAAGATATTTTATTAGTTGATTTAGCTGCAGCAACACGCAGTAAAAAACAGCGTAATGTATCAATTATTGCTCATGAACTTGCTCACCAATGGTACGGTAATTTAGTAACCATGAAATGGTGGAACGACTTATGGTTAAACGAAGCATTTGCTAGCTGGATGGCTGCAAAAATTACTAAACAGCTTAACCCTGAGTTTGAATCGCACTTAGACCTGCCACAAAACAACGTAATGGCACTTGATGCACGCCTAAGCACCAAGCCTATTCGTAAGCCAATTAAAACTGAAGCCGACATTATGGACGGTTTAGGTCTTGCTTACAGTAAAGGCAGCTCAGTACTTGCTATGGTTGAAAACTGGATTGGCGAAGATGCATTTCAAAAAGGTATTCAAAGTTATTTAAAAGAGTTTTCATATAAAAATGCAGAAGCGGCCGACTTATGGGAAGCACTTGGTAAAGCATCAAATAAAGACGTAGCGAGTGTTTTAAAATCGTTTATTGAGCAATCTTCTTTCCCACTAGTTAAAGTAACTCAACAAGGTAGCAAAGTAACTATTTCACAAAGCCGCTTTGTAAACGCAGGCGTTGATGCGCCAGAGCAGCTATGGAATGTACCTGTTGCAATTAAATATGGTGCTGGCGATAAAGTAAAAACAGCAAACGTATTACTTAATAAACAAAGCCAAACACTAGATTTAGACTTTGAACCAGAGTGGATTTATCCTGACCAAGGTGCATTAGGCTACTACCGCTGGGTAATGGATGATGCACAATTTAGCGCACTTGTTAAAAAGGCGCCAAGCGTACTGAGTGACCGTGAACGCTTAGCGTTACTATCTGCTACTGATGCGCTACTTGATGCTGGTGTTATATCTGCTACTAAGTTAATGCAAACACTTGAAGTGTTCGTAAGCGATAGCCACCCTCGCGTAGCAAATACCGCACTAGGTTACTTAGTGTCGCAACAGCGCACTTTTAAAGACGATAGCAATAAAGACCTATGGCCTGAATTTATTCGCGGTGCAGTAACGCCTGCTGCTAAAAAATATGGTTTAGAAGCAAAAGCGGGTGAAGATGGTGCTATTGCACAACTTCGTGCAGCCGTTGTATCACGCTTAGGTTTTGATGGTGAAGATCAAAACGTCATCAATAAAGCCAAAGAACAAACGCAGGTTTATTTAAATGATCCACAAAAAGTAGACCCATACTTAGCGGGTACGTACTTAACTCTTGCTGCTTTTCATGGTGACAAAGCGCTGCTTGATCAATTCATGACAACGTTTAAAACGACTAAAGATCCGCAAGTACGCACAAACATGCTTGCAGCTATGGGCTTTTTTGGTAAACCTGAGTTACAAAAAGCGGTATTAGCTTATAGCTTAACGGATAAAGTAACGGCATCTGACATGCGTACTATTTTGTCAGGTCAAAGTTACACAGATGAGCGCCAAGCATTATTTATTGATTGGGTTTACAGTAACTACGATAAAGTAACAGCAAGCTTACCGCCGTTCTTTATACCTAACTTGCCGTACTTTACAACTGCAAGCTGTGATGCAGAAAGTTTAGCGACAACAAAAACCTTCTTTAACGAAAAAGTAGCTGATGTAGCTGGTTACGCTCGTACATTAAGTAAGCTTGAAGAAAGCACAAACGATTGTATCGCGCTTAAAACACGTGAACTTGAATCGGTTAATAGCTTTTTAAAAAGTAAGTAATTATTAGGTTTATTGAGCTATAAAAATACAAAAGCCGCTGAAAATAAATTCAGCGGCTTTTTACGTTTATATTTTTGCTTTATTAATTACCAATAATCATAGTTAGCTTGGCTATAAAATCTTTGGCTGCTTGCTCAGAATTTATTTTAAACGCAACACCGTAGTGAATAGGTTGAGCGCTTTTAAAAATGCGCGTAGGAAAGCGTGTCATCTCACTGCTATGGAAGTACCCTTGCGCACGCGTCACGCCATCAATATCATTAAAATCATCGCTAAACACTTCAAATGCTGGGCGAATTACTATTTTACCCTTGCCGCTTTCGCTGTGGGTATAAAATGCTTCTTTAGAGTTTACTAACATGTACTCTGCAATATTTTTAATCTTAAAATTACTTCTGCACTGTAATTTAATGAGCTGTTCTGTCAGCTCGTCTGCACTATAAGCCACGTGTAATCCCTATTAGTTAATTTGCGTATTAGATTAACGCATACACACAATAAAATCTGAATTTATTTGTCTGCTTCACTTTGTTATATCACATACAAAAGCGAGTTTTTCATTGTTGTAACTCATTCTTGTTATATTTGTTTCGCAGTAGGTGCTTAAATTAAGCCATTGCGATACTTCATCACTTCCATCAAGTTTACGCTGATAAACGCGGTTTTTAATAGCATAAGCAATGGTCGCATTATCTTTTAAAATAAAATCTTGAACTTGAGCCGGTAACCTTAATAGGTCTTCAACTTGTTTATCTTGTGGATTAAAACTCGCTAAAATGTGTTGCTCGTTTTTAGTGTAACTAAATAAAAATGCAGCCATTGAGTTGTTATAAATAAACGTTCGGCCAATATTACTGGCAGCTATTTCCCCCTTCGCTTGTGCAACAGAAGTATATTGAAGCGTGTGAGGCTTTCCTAAAATAAACATCACTAAATCATTTTGGACACCCCATGCATGGTATCCAACAGGTTCAATCCAATCAAAAATACGACGTGGCGCATCTTCATTTTTGAGTGGGTATTGCCACAATTTTTGCTTACCGTCAGCTTCTACAACAATCGCTGATATCGCATCACCACTTGGCATAACTGTTGGTGAGTATTCGCTTACGGGAGAGTTAGTTATATTGGTAACTTTTTTTGACGTGAAATCATAATAAGCAATATCAGTTTGGCTTTGCCCTTTATTAATTACTTCATGAGTAAAGTATAAACCTGTACTTGTTAAGTGCGGTTGGTTGTTATAACTATTTTTATCGCTCACAATACTAACTTGTACCCCGAAAGGTGTATTTAAATCAGCAAGTAATACTTGGCTTTTTGGCATGCTAGCCTGCACCACTATTGGGCTCAGCGCTGCTATAGAAAATAATCCAAGTAATGGTTTAATAAGTTTCATGCTTTCTCTCGTTTTAATTTTAAGCACCTCATGATAACGTTATTTGCTGATGGCGTCACTTGAGCTAAGTCAGTCAACTCTTAAGATACCCAAACGACTTAAAATAATGTTAAGTTTAGTCTGGTTATAAAACCTGGTCCTAAAAAAGAGAATTAACATGTCAGCTAAAAATCCTATTATTGCGATTACGGGTTCATCTGGTGCGGGTACAACCACCACAACGAATGCAATTAAACATATTTTCCGTAGCCTTAATATTCAAGCGGCTTTTGTCGAAGGAGATAGCTTTCATCGTTACACTCGCCCCGAAATGGATAAAAAAGTTCGAGAAGCACAACAAGAAGGTAAACATATTAGTTACTTTGGCCGAGAGGCCAATGACTTTGGCGCTTTAAAAACGTTGTTTGATAACTATAGCGAAACAGGTCAAGGAAAGTTACGCCGCTACTTACATACCTTTGATGAAGCCGTTCCGTACAATCAATTACCAGGTACATTTACACCTTGGCAAGATCTTGACCATAATACTGACATTTTGTTTTATGAAGGGTTACACGGTGGTGTAGTTGATCAAGATGTAGACGTTGCAAAGCATGTCGATTTATTAATAGGCATGGTTCCAATTATTAACCTTGAATGGATTCAAAAATTAATACGCGATACATCCGAACGAGGCCATTCTCGCGAAGCGGTTATGGGCTCTATTGTGCGCAGTATGGATGATTATATAAATCATATTACCCCACAGTTTTCTCGTACCCATATTAATTTTCAACGCGTGCCTACTGTTGATACATCAAACCCATTTAGCGCCAAAGATATTCCATCTCTTGATGAAAGCTTTGTAGTTATTCGCTTTAGGGGGATTGATGATGTTGATTTTCCTTATTATTTACGGATGATCGAAGGCAGTTTTATGTCTCGTATAAATACACTTGTAGTACCGGGGGGTAAAATGGGCTTAGCTATGGAACTTGTGCTTACCCCATTAATTAAAGATATTATTTTGAAAAAGCGTGCACTGGAAAACCTAGCACCACTCGATTTACCTATTTAACTCCTCTTCTAAGATTGGGCTCTCTCACGTACACTGCTGATTTTGCTCAAGGTGAGATCAGCATGTCACAACAATTAAAAATTATTGTCGGTTCTAAAAATCCTGTAAAAATAAATGCCGCTAAACATATTTTTACTATGTATTTTCCAGAATGTATCATTGACTGTGAAGGTGTGAATGCTCCCTCAGGCGTGCCCGATCAGCCTATTGGCGAAGACGAAACACGTATTGGCGCGCAAAACCGTGTTAATTATTGCAAAAAGCACCACCAAGCTCACTATTACGTTGCAATGGAAGGCGGTGCAGAGCAATTTAGCTATGGTGCAGCAACCTTTGCTTACGTTGTTATTGATAATGCCTTAAATCAAGTTGTAGGGCGTAGCAGCAACCTTCCTCTACCCCAAGTACTTTATAATGCATTACTTAAAGGTGAAGAACTTGGCGATGTAATGGACAAAGCATTTAATACCACCAACGTTAAACAAAAAGGGGGCGCTATTGGGTTACTTACCAACAATCATGCCACGCGCGAAAGTACCTATACACAAGCACTCACTTTAGCTATGGCGCCTTTTTTACACCCTGAGCTATACGGCCAAACAAATTAATTTAGGAAGTTTAATGAAGTACAACTATGTATTGTTTGATGCAGACGAAACCTTATTTAGGTTTGATATTTTAGCGGGCATGACTCGCATGTTTAAAGCTTACAATGTAGATTTTAGCCAAGACGATTATATTCATTATCAAAAAACCAATAAGCAGCTGTGGGTTGATTATCAAAATGGCACTATTAGCGCGGATTACTTACAAGTAACACGCTTTAATGAGTGGGCTTCAAAACTTAATGTGCCAGCAAAAGAACTAAACGATGCTTTTTTAGATTCTATGGCGCAAATTTGCGAGCCATTACCTGGTGCTATTGAGCTTTTAAATAAACTTAAGCCAAATGCTAGATTAGGTATTATTACTAACGGATTTGCCCGCTTACAAACCGTACGCCTTGAGCATACTGGTTTAAAAGATATGTTTGAATGGTTAGTTATATCTGAACTTGTAGGTATAGCAAAACCAAATAAAGCTATTTTTGAGCACACATTTGAGCTAATGGGTAACCCAGATAAAAGCGAGATACTTATGGTGGGTGATACTGCTGCAAGTGACATACTTGGCGGCAACAATGCAGGTATTGATACTTGCTGGTTACAACACCCTGGTGAACAATTAGCCGACGGAATAAAGCCAACCTATACCGTAGCTAGTTTAAATCAGTTACAAGCTCTTTTGGAGTTATAATAAAGTATAGAGCTATTAAATTTCACGCAAAAAAATGACGCTAAATAGCGTCATTTTTTATAACTGTTTTTCGAGCTGCTCTTTTACTGCTTTTAGGCTGGAGCTAACTCAAGACCGGGTGCAGGCATCGTCACAGGTGTTTCAAATGTTGCCCACTCCCATGCTGACTCCGTAGCCATAATTTTACGAAGTAATTTATTATTTAAATCATGACCTGACTTAAATGCAGTTACTTTGCCTAAAAGGTTATGGCCTGTCATAAACATGTCACCAACACAGTCTAATATCTTGTGCTTAACGAACTCGTCGCTATAACGTAAACCGTTAGGATTTAGAACTTTGAACTCATCAAGTACCACAGCACTATCCATGCTACCACCTAGCGCTAGGTTGTTTGCATGCATGTATTCAATATCTTTCATAAATCCAAAAGTACGCGCACGGCTAATTTCTTCAATAAAGCTTTGCGTTGTTATGTCCAACCCAATACGTTGGCGACTTTCATTGATAGCTGGGTGGTTAAATGCAATCTCAAAGTCGATATGAAAACCATCATATGGTTCAACTTCAGCCCACTTACCATCTTCTTCAATGCGTACTTTTTCTTTAATACGGATAAAGCGTTTAGCAACGTTTTGCTCTTCAATTCCGCCTTTTTGTAACAGATATATGAATGGTAATGCACTACCATCCATAATAGGCACTTCTGAGCTATCTAATTCTACAATTAGATTATCAATTCCCATTGCAGCAACGGCTGCAATAAGATGCTCAGTAGTCGATAAGCGAACACCATCTTTGTTAATTAAACAGGTACACAGCTGCGTATCACCAACGGCTTCAGGTGTTGTTTCAAAATCAACAACCGGATCAAGGTCGACACGACGAAATACAATCCCAGTATTTGCGCTCGCAGGTCGGAGAGTTATTGTGACCTTCTCACCTTTATGAAGTCCAATTCCTATGGCTTTGACTACTTCTGCAATCGTACGCTGTTTAATCATAGGTATGCTCACTTTTAAATCAGTTACAGTTATATGGCGGAGTTTAACATAAATCCTTTTGCCTTTCAATATTTGTACGTATTTCAAACAAAAGTATTATTAAATGTTAATCTGCCTGCTTACGTAAAAAAGCGGGGATATCAAAATAATCACCACCTTCTGATTTATCCGCTTTTTTACTGTTTTGCGCTGAAGAACTTGAACTGCTTGAACTAGTTGAAGGCGCTTTTTCTTTGCTTTCAGCTTGTGCTTTTGCAGTGTTTTCTTCAGTGTTTGTATCTTGGCTTGCAAAGCTTGGTACGTACATACTGCTCGTTTGGTTTGATGTGCTTGCAACATCAGAACCTGATGCTTTTTTAAAGCCGTTATCAACGATACCAAACTGTGGACGACGATCGCCGCCTAAGCCAGTTGCAACAACCGTTACACGTAGCTCATCAGTCATTTCAGGGTCGATTACCGCACCAACAACAACCGTTGCGTTTTCTGACGCAAGTGCTTTAACGTGATTACCAACAATTTCAAATTCTTCAATCGCAATGTCCATACCTGCGGTGATATTAACTAAGATACCTTTAGCACCTGTTAAATCAACGTCTTCTAGTAGTGGGCTTGAGATAGCCGCTTCTGCTGCTTCTTGTGCACGATCAGGACCTGACGCAGACGCCGTTCCCATCATGGCTGTACCCATTGCAGACATTACAGTTCTAACATCGGCGAAATCCACGTTAATTAAACCAGAACGTGTAATTAGCTCTGCTATACCTTGTACCGCACCAAATAATACGTCATTAGCTTTAGCGAAGGCATCTAGAAGTGTAGTCCCTTTTCCTAAAACTTTAAGCAATTTATTGTTAGGAATTGTAATAAGTGAATCTACAATTTCTGACAATTCATTAATGCCTTGTTCAGCGGCTGCTGCACGTTTTTTACCTTCAAAATCAAAAGGACGTGTTACAACTGCAACGGTTAAAATACCGAGCTCTTTAGCAATTTTAGCAACTACAGGTGCTGCACCAGTACCTGTACCACCGCCCATACCGGCTGCAATAAATACCATATCGGCGCCTTCAAGGCTGGCACGAATTGTATCTGCATCTTCTTCAGCCGACTTACGGCCTACTTCAGGGTTTGCGCCCGCACCCAACCCAGAGGTTATTTGCGTACCTAGTTGAACTGTAATATCGGCAGCAGAGTTACGTAATGCTTGCGCATCGGTATTAGCGGCTATAAAACGCACGCCTTCTATTTGTTGTTTTACCATGTGCTCAACAGCGTTACCGCCACCACCGCCCACGCCAATTACTTTTATTACAGCTTCTTCGCTGTGTTGTTCCATTATATCAAACATGTTTACTCTCCGACTTGAGTCTTAAAACTCGCCTTGGAACCATTTAGTAATGCGGTTCCACCAATTATTGTTATCCTCTGCTTTCGACTTTTGTGCATTCATCGATTGCATGGTACGTCCGTATTGTAACAAACCAACAGCGGTTGCGTACGAAGGATCGTCTACGTAGTCTGTCAAACCAACCATCCCGATTGGTTTGCCTATTCTTACTGGCATTTGGAAGATGTCTTCTGCCACTTCCATCGCGCCAGTCATTTTAGCAGTTCCGCCTGTAATAACGAGACCTGCCGCAATTTGGTCTTCTAAGCCTGAACGACGAATTTCTTCCATCGCAAGCTCAAATAATTCTCTAAAACGAGGCTCTACCACCTCAGACAATGTATGGCGCGACATTAACCTTGCTGGTCGCCCGCCTACACTTGGTACTTCAATTGTGTCTTCGCTACTTGCCATTTGGCTACTAGCACATGCGTATTGTACTTTGAGTGACTCTGCATGTGATATAGGTGTACGAAATATTTTTGCAATATCACCAGTAACTTGGTTACCAGCTACAGGTATAACGGCAGAGTGACGAAGCGCACCATTAATATAAATGGTTATATCCATAGTGCCGCCGCCAATATCAAGTACAGCTACACCTAGCTCTTTTTCATCATCTGTAAGCACTGAATAACAAGACGCTAATGCAGTGAAGATAAGCTGATCGACTTCAAGACCACAGCGCTCTACACATTTTTCGATATTTTTTGCCATATCGTTTGAGCACGTAATAATGTGTGCACGCGCTTCCATACGAACACCACTCATACCAAGTGGGTTTTTAATGCCCTCTTGCATGTCGATACTGTATTCTTGCGGCAATGCATGCAGCATTTTACGCTCTGCCGAAATAGGCACAGAACGCGCAATATGAATTACATTTTCAATGTCTTCGTCAGTGACTTCGGTATTATTAATTGCCACCACGCCACTTTCGTTTTGGCACTGTATATGTTTGCCAGAAATACCCAAATACACAGAGCTAATACGACAATCAGCCATTAACTCAGCTTCGTCTATTGCTCGGCGAATAGACTCAGACACTAAGTTTAAATCGTTAACGCCGCCTTTATCCATACCATGAGATACTTGGCTGCCCACACCAACAATGCTGAGCTTGTTATCTGCGGTGATTTCACCTACCGTGGCAACCACTTTCGAGGTGCCAACGTCTAACCCTATTACTAGGTTTCTTTCTGCTGACTTAGTCATGCCTTACTCTTATTTTGTAATTGTTCTTCTTGCACTGGCTTAAAGCTTACTGCAAGGCCGGTATCATACCGTAAATCTATTGTATCTACTTGTGCATCTGCACGTTGTTCCATTCGTGGGTAGACGTCTATAAAACGTTGTACACGCTTGGCTTTATCTTTACGTCCTAAATTTAAACGTATTCCGTTATCTAGCCATAATTGCCACGAAAAGCGCTCCGACAATGCCAAACTTGTTAACGTTAAACCGTTAACTTTTAGCATTTCATCAAATTGCTTAAAAGCAATCCACGCCTCTTCTTCGCTGCCTTCTGGGCCATATAACTGCGGTAAGTTATCATCTAACTTATCGCTGCTGGCTTGAAATGCTTGGCCACTTTGGTTGAGCAACAAGTCGCTATTCCAGTGAGCAACTACTTCATGTTCAACTACATACACCTGTATAGTATCAGGCCATTGTTTACGTACCGAAGCGGTAGCAACCCAAGGTAAATCTTGAACTAGTTGCTGCACGTGCTTAACATCAAGTTCAAAAAAACTACTTAAATCGGCTTTTTTAATTGCTTTTATAATTGCCGTTTCATCTGTGTATTTGGGATGTCCTTGCACTGTAAGGTGCTTAATTTGAGCATCTTTATTTTCAACTAACCAATCAGATACACCTGTGGTTATTTGTACTAAGCCTATAACCACAACCAGAAAAAAACTCACTCCAAAAATCAGCGACCAATTAAAGTTAAGTTGCTGTTTTAGTTGTTGAGCTTTTTCTAAAAGGGGATGCATATTAAAGCGTTTGCTCTAAAATGCGAACAACTAATTGCTCAAAAGTTGCCCCGTTCGCTTTTGCAGCCATCGGTACTAGTGACTTTTCAGTCATGCCTGGTACTGTATTTACTTCAAGGAGATAAAAATTACCTTGCTCGTCTTGCATCGCATCAACACGGCCCCAGCCGCTTGCGCCCACTAAATCAAAAGCATCTAGTGATATAGCCTGTAAGTACTTAGTATCTTGCTCTGACAAATCTGCAGGGCAATGATACTGCGTAGTATTTGATTGATACTTAGCTTGGTAGTCGTAAAAGCCATTTGGTGTAGTCATTTCAATGACTGGTTGTACTTCGTCGCCAAGCACTGTGATTGTAAACTCACGACCAGTGATCCACTGCTCTACAAGCACTTGGTTATCAAACTTAAATGCATTAGCTAATGCATCTTCAAGTTCTTGTACTGTATTCGCTTGTGCCATACCTATGCTTGAGCCTTCGTGCGATGGCTTAACCATTACCTTTTTAAACTCACCCATAATAGCTGCAGCATCAAAGCCTTTTTTGGCATCAACTACGGCATAAGGTGCGGTGCTTAATCCCGCTGATTTAAATAAGTGTTTACAACGTACTTTATCCATAGCAAGTGCTGAACCCAGTACATTACTGCCCGTGTAAGGCAAGTTCATAAATTCAAGCGCACCTTGTACAGTTCCGTCTTCGCCACCACGCCCATGCAAAGCAATAAAAACACGCTCTACATTTAATTCTTTTAATTCCCACAAAGAACGACTTTGTGGGTCAAATGCAATTGCATCAATACCACTATTTTGCAGTGCATTTAAAACAGCTTGACCCGATCGTAAAGACACTTCACGTTCTGCTGAGTTACCACCTAGCAGTACCGCTACTTTACCAAATTGTGTGCTTACCTGAGTCATACTTCACCTTGCTTAAGTTTTTCTATCGACATACCCGTTGCAGCTAATGTTTTAACTAACTGACCTATATTACCAGCGCCTTGAGTTAATACTAAATCATTATTTTGTAAATTTGCGGCCAAAACACCTGCAAGTTCTGCATTTGTTGCCACATGCAGCGGCTCTTTACCACGTTGACGAAGGCTACGGCATAAGCTTTTGCTGTCTGCGCCAACAATTGGCTCTTCACCAGCGCTATACACATCAAGCAATAGCAACTGATCTACATCAGCAAGTACTTTTACAAAATCTTCGTATAAATCGCGTGTACGAGAAAATCTATGAGGTTGATATACCATTACTAAACGCTTATCCGGCCAACCTTCACGTACTGCTGCAATTGTTGCTGCAACTTCTGAAGGGTGATGCCCGTAATCATCAACTAACATCACATTGCCACGCTCGTTTTCAAATTCACCATAGTGTTGAAAACGACGACCAATACCTTCAAACTTCTGCAGCGCTTCTAAAATTGCATGGTTCGCAATGTTTTGATCTTTTGCCACAGCAATTGCAGCGGTTGCATTAAGTGCGTTATGTCTACCTGGCATATTCAACGTGGCAGTTAAACACTCACCTTGCTTGTTAGTTACTGTAAATGTGCATGTATTAGCTGATTGGCTAAAGTCGCTCATGCGGTAATCAGCATCCTTCGATTCACCATACGTGATAACTGGGCGACCAAAGCGCGGAATAAGTTCAGCAGCAACTTCAGAGTCAATACATACAACGGCTAAACCATAAAACGGCAAGTTATGAATAAAATCCACATAGGTGTCTTTCATCTTTTCAAGACTGCCACCATAAGTATCCATGTGATCTTCTTCAATATTTGTGATGACCGAGACCATTGGCTGCAAGTGTAAAAACGACGCATCGCTTTCATCAGCTTCTGCTATTAAAAAATCACTTTTACCTACTTTTGCATTACTACCTGCGCTATTTAACAAGCCACCAATAATAAAAGTTGGATCGAGCCCTGCTTGTCCATAAATACTTGCAATTAGGCTTGTTGTCGTTGTTTTACCATGCGTTCCCGCAATCGCTATACCGTGGCGAAAACGCATTAGCTCTGCGAGCATTTCTGCGCGGCGCACAACAGGGATTCTTGCGGCTTTAGCTGCAATAATTTCAGGATTTGTTTCATCAATCGCGCTTGAAACAACCACTACATTGGCATCTTTCACGTTATTTTCATGATGGCCAATAAATACCTCAGCACCGGCTTTAATTAAGCGATCTGTCATAGCGCTATGAGCAATGTCAGAACCTGTAATACGGTAGCCTTCAAAAGCGAGTACTTCAGCAATACCGCCCATACCGGCTCCACCAATACCAATAAAGTGAATGGTTTCTATTCGGCGCATTGCTGGGCGCGTGTGTTTTTCTTGTACTGACGTTTCTTTCACTTATTTTCTCTTATTTGTTACTTGCTCACAGTGCGTTGCTACGCTTGCTGTGGCATCTAAAATGGCTTGTTTTTTTGCATTTGTAGCCATTTCAGTAATTAATGAAGGTTGGGCTAAATATGGGCTTAATAGTTCAACAATTGATTGTTTATTAAACTGCCCTTGTGGCATTAATAATGCGCCATTAGCCATCACTAAATATTGTGCGTTTGCTGTTTGATGGTCGTCCACGGCATGTGGAAAAGGAACAAAAACAGCCATTTTACCTGCTGCTGCAATTTCGCTAACAGTTAATGCACCAGCGCGGCAAACAACAATATCAGCCCAGCTATACGCCGCGTCCATATCATCAATAAATTCAGCTATTTTTGTATTACCATCCGCAAAGCCATGCATTTTATAAGCTGTTTCTACAGTGGGTAAATGACCTTTACCTGTTTGATGCCACACATTTATTGGAGCTGTATTACTAAGGCCTTTAAATGCTTCTGGTAACGTCTGATTAAGCACTTGTGCACCAAGCGACCCACCAACCACTAAAATATTAATAGGGCTTGATACATCGCGTTTGACTATATCCATAACACTTTGACGTACTGGATTACCTACTAGCTCAGCTTGGCCTTGTGCAAACGCACTTGGAAATGCTGCTAATACGCGTGTAGCAAACTTAGCAAGCCATTTATTGCTCATACCGGCTACAGCATTTTGCTCGTGAATAACCAGCGGGATACCTAAACTTTTTGCTGCAATTCCCGTTGGACCCGTAACATAACCGCCCATTGCAAGTACTACATCCGGGCGCTGTTCTTTCAATACCTTACGCGCCTGCAATATTGCATTAAGTACCATGAATGGGGCTTTAATGAGACGCTTTAACCCATTGCCACGAACACCTTTAACATTAATGAAATCAATATCAATGCCATGCTTAGGAACAACACTTGCTTCCATTCGATCTGGAGTGCCAATCCAGCTGACTTGCCAGCCCTGCTGCTTTAAATAATCGGCCACTGCAATGCCAGGAAAAATATGCCCGCCAGTCCCACCAGCCACTACTACTAATTTTTTACTCATCGCTTACCTCCGCGTGAGGTGGCTTGTTTCGTTGCCATTTTGGTTTCAAAATCTACGCGCAATAAAATACCCGTGGCAATCGTCATAATTAATAAGCTTGAGCCGCCATAAGAAATAAACGGCAGGGTTAAACCCTTCGTTGGTAAAATACCCGCGCTTGCACCTACATTCACCATGGTTTGAAATGCAAACCAAATACCAATGGCAAATGAAAAGTAGCCTTCGTATTCCTTACCGCATTTAAGCGCTTGTTGACCTATTAATAAGGCTCTAAATACTAAAGTAGCTAATACCGTTAAAATACTTACAACGCCTATTAAGCCAAGTTCTTCACCTATAACGGCAAAAATAAAATCGTTATGCGCTTCAGGTAAATATTGTAGTTTTTGTACACTGTTACCTAAGCCTTGACCAAACCAACCACCTTGGCTATACGCCATTAGTGATTGCACCAACTGATAACCTTTACCAAAAGGATCATCCCAAGGGTCTAAAAAGCCTACAACACGCGCCATTCGATATGGTTCAACAATAATTAGTAATACAACCAGACCCACGCCAGTTAAAATAAGTACAAAAAACTGCCATAACTTAGCACCAGCTAAAAACAGCAAGCCAACCGTTGTTACAAACATAACAACTACTGTGCCTAAATCGGGCTGTAGTAAAATAAGCAATGCATACACTGCAAATACTGCTATTGGCTTTGCAAAGCCTTTAATATTTTCTTGTACTTCTTCACGTTTTCTTACTAAGTAGCCAGCTATATAACTAAAAAAGTATAACTTAGCGGCCTCAGCAACCTGAAAACCAACAGGTCCAATAGGTATCCATCGTTTAGCGCCGTTAACTTCACGACCAATAATCAATACTGCTATTAATAGCACCATACCCAGTATTAATAGGTAAGGGTTTGAACGTTTCCACCACTCCATTGGCACGCAAACGCTTATCCAAAAAAGCACAAAAGCCATCGCCAAAAACATGCTGTGGCGAATGGTAATATGGTACGGGTCATCAAATAGTCGCTCTGCGGTGGGCATTGATGCACTGGTTACCATGATAAAACCAACACCAATTAGCATTATTACGCAGTATAATAGCGGCACATCGTATAACTGCCCTGAAGGCTTAGGTGTTAACGCATCTCTTATATCGGCAAAAGCAATCATGATTGCCCTGCCATTACACACTGAACGAAGTCATCACCGCGTTGCATATAGTTGTTATACATATCAATGCTGGCACATGCGGGTGCTAATAAAACAATATTGCCAGGACTACTAAGCACTTTGGCCAAAGTAACTGCTTCTTCCATATTGTTAGTTAAATAACTCTTGTTGGTAATCGCAGCTAAATCACTTGCATCTTTGCCAAAACAAATTAATGCTTTTACATGCTGTTTTATGTAAGGTTTAAGCGCATTTAAATCAGCGCCTTTGGCATCGCCACCAGCAATCACAATCAGGTTTTCACCGTCACTTGCTAAACTATCTATTGCAGCAATGCTTGCTCCAACGTTGGTAGCCTTTGAATCGTTAAAATACTTTACACCGTTAAGCTCAGCTATAAATTGGCAGCGATGAGCCAACCCATTAAATTGACCTAACGCATTTTTATATTGCTCTTTGCTTACTTCAAACGGACTTAAGAGCGCCATTACTGCAAGCGTATTTAAATAATTGTGCTTACCCACTACCGCAAGTGTATCAACAGGTAAAAAGGCATCGCCTTTAACCATAAAGTGAGTTTCGCCATTGTGCTGCGCTAAATGGTAATCACCTTGTTGAGCACCAAAGCTAATTAAGGGAGCCGTACCGCGCTCAACAGGACGTGTTTGAATGTCGTCTGCATTGACAACAATAAGCTCTGCGAACTTATAAATACTAAGCTTTGAGTCTATATAAGCTTGGTAACTGTCATAGCGGTCAAGATGATCTTCAGACACATTTAATACCGTTGCACTTACTGGTTTTAAACTCGTTGTGGTATCTAACTGAAAACTCGATAACTCAAGTACATACACATCAAAATCATCATTGAGTAAATCAAGTACCGCTGTGCCAATATTCCCACCCAAAGCAACTTTATAGCCGGCTTCTTTTAACACTTCATAAGCGAGCGTAACCACGGTTGACTTACCGTTAGAGCCCGTTACTGCAATGACAGGTTTTGTATTAATGCGTGCAAATAACTCAACGTCACCAATCACTTCAACACCTGCGTTAATTGCATTTGCAACAGCTGGTATTTTTAAGCTAAGCCCAGGGCTTATAATAATCATATCGCTTGAACAAGGCTCTGCGTCATCCAAATTACCAAAGTGGGTATCTAGAGTTGGCGCGTGCTCTTTTAACCAATCAATCCCCGGCGGGGTTGCTCGGCTATCAACGACCTTGGGGGCAAGGCCATGAGACAATAGAAAACGCACAATGCCCAGACCGGTTACACCGAGTCCGAGCACTGTTATTTGTTTGTTTTTTATCTCGTTTAAATACTGCATTTATCGAATCTTTAAAGTAGCTAAGCCAGTAAGCACTAGCACAACAGAAATAATCCAAAAGCGCACAATAACGCGAGGCTCTGGCCAACCTTTTAATTCGTAATGATGGTGAATTGGCGCCATTCTAAAAATGCGTTGTCCCCGTAATTTATACGACCCCACTTGTAATATTACCGATAGCGCTTCCATTACAAATACACCGCCCATAATAATAAGCAGTAACTCTTGGCGTACTAAAACAGCAATAATACCTAATGCGCCACCAAGTGCTAATGAGCCAACATCGCCCATAAATACTTGTGCTGGGTAAGTGTTAAACCATAAAAAGCCAAGCCCTGCGCCCACAATGGCAGTGCACACAACCACAAGCTCACTCGCTAGCGGTAAATGTGGAATATGTAAGTAAGCCGAAAAGTTAATATTACCTGTTAAGTAAGCAATAATTGCCAATGCCGCAGCCACCAAAATAATTGGCACAATCGCCAAGCCATCTAAGCCATCGGTCAGGTTTACAGCGTTTGATGTACCTACTATCGCAAAATACGTAAGTACGATATAAAACAAACCTAATTGCGGTAACACGTCTTTAAAAAATGGAACAACGAGTGATGTTTCAGATGCTTGTGCACTGGTAAAGTACAAAGCAGTAGCAACAACTAATGCAATCACCGATTGCCAAAAGTACTTCCACTTAGCAATTAAACCTTTTGGATCTTTACGAATAACTTTACGGTAATCATCAACAAAGCCAACAATACCTAAAGAGCCAATTACAAACAGTGTTGCCCACACGTATTTATTTGATAAGTCGGCCCAAAGTAGCGTGCTGGTAAAAATAGCCGCTAAAATAAGTAAGCCACCCATAGTCGGTGTACCCGACTTAGACAAATGCGATTGCGGACCATCGTCTCGAACTGTTTGGCCTATTTGCATACGTTGCAAACCACGAATTAACTTAGGCCCTAAATAAAGAGACATAATTAGCGCAGTTAAAATACCTAAAATGGCACGTAGCGTTAAATACGAAAAAACATGAAAACCACTAAAATACTGTGTTAAATACTCTGCCAGCCAAACTAACATTATGATACTCCATTGATGGCTTGTTGCTGGCCATTAACTAAATCGGTTACTAATAATTCCATGCGAGAACTGCGCGATCCTTTCACTACTATTGTTGTTTTAGTATTCACTTTATTAATACTTTCTTGAATTTTTTGCTGCATCTGTTCGCGACTCGAAAAGTGACGATTAGGGAGTTCAAACACATCACTTGCGTATTTACTTAACACACCTAATGTAAATAACTCATCAATCCCTTGCTCAAGTGCATACTCGCCAACTTCTTGATGGTACTTACGTGCATCTTCACCTAGCTCACCCATGTCTCCGAGTGCTAAAATGCGGTGACCTTGCATATCACTTAACAAGTCAATCGCAGCCTTTACCGACTTAACATTGGCATTATAGGTATCATCAACCACGGTGAGTAAATCAGACACTTCAATTAAATTAACGCGCCCTTTTACATCACCCATAGTGGCAAGTGCATTGGCTATTTCTTCAAGGGTTACATCAAATTCACTGGTCAGCGCCGCAGCGATAAGTGCATTACTAATATTATGCTTACCAGGTAGTGCCAAAGTAACAGGCACTTGCTTGTTTTTAGTGCAAAGCGTAAAGCTTGCACGTGCATTGGCATCAAGCGTGATGTTCTCTGCCCAAATGTCTAGTTTTTCGGTTGTAGAAAAGCGTTTAACATTACGCCCTTCAAGTTTATCTAACCAATACTGACTAAATTCACTATCGCAATTAACAATGGCAACACCGTCATCTTTTAGGCCATCAAAAATCTCACCTTTAGCTTTTGCAACCCCCATTAAACTACCAAAACCTTCTAAGTGAGCTGCTGCAACATTACATACAACGGCCACATCTGGTTTTGTCATTGCCGTTGTGTAAGCAATTTCACCTAAGTGATTTGCACCTAGCTCAATTACTGCAAAACGATGTTGAGGCTCTAAGCGCAATAACGTAAGAGGGACGCCAATATCGTTGTTAAAATTACCTTTAGTAGCTAATACATCACCGTGAACCGACAAAATTGCCGCACACATTTCTTTTACGGTGGTTTTGCCTACACTCCCTGTAATTGCAATTGTTTTAGGCGCCACTTGGGCCATAACAGCGGTGCCAATTGTACCTAGTGCAATACGTGTATCGCTTACTATAAATTGTGGAATATCTACATCAACTTTGTGCTGAACAATAACGCCTATAGCGCCTTTTTGTTTAGCCTCAGCTATAAATTTATGGCCATCAAAATTTGGCCCTTTCAGTGCTAAAAACACTTCGCCATCGCACACTGTGCGAGTATCAGTATTTATATTTAGCACGTGTTGATTATCACCTTGATAATCAGTTGTTAGCACATTAGCTAACCAATCAAAATCCATTGGGATCATTGTGTTATCCCTCTTACTGCTTTTTTTAGTTGTTCTTGTACATAGCGGCGATCGCAAAAGTCGATGCGCTTATCGCCTATAATTTGATAATCTTCGTGGCCTTTACCTGCAATCAAAATAACATCATCAGCTGTAGCATTTTCTATAGCAAAACGAATTGCAGTTGCTCTATCAGCCTCTAAATGTGCATTTTGAGGATGGGTTAGACCGCCTGCTACATCTGCAATAATGTCATCAGGATTTTCAGATCGAGGGTTATCGCTGGTAATAATCACTTTATTAGCGTTTTGCTCTGCAGCTTGCGCCATTAATGCGCGCTTACCTTTGTCTCTGTCGCCACCGCAACCAAATACACAACTTACACCACCTGGCACATGCAACTGCAATGCTTGTAATGCAAGTGCAAGTGCATCGGGTGTATGGGCGTAATCAACAACACACGTTGGCATGCCAGCTTGACTAAAAGCTTGCATTCGACCAGCAACTGGCTGTAACTGCGCACAACCTGCAACTAGTTGCTCAAGCGGATAACCTAGCCCTAGTAATGTAGCGAGCGCTGCCGTTAAGTTATATAAGTTGAATTCGCCAAACAGAGGCGATTTAATTGAAATATCACCCCAACTTGTCGACAGCTGCGCCGAAATACCTTCACTTGAATATTCAACATCAGAAAAATAAACGTATCGGGCATTCTTAGGAGCTAAGTTTTTGCGGCCATAACAAATTAGGTTATTAAAATCATACTTTTCAAGCCATTGCTCAGCTTGAAAGTCATCTTGATTGAGCACTACAACTTGCGGCTCAAAATCACGGAAAAGCATTAATTTCGCATCACCGTAACTTGCCATATCACCATGGTAATCTAAGTGATCGCGCGAAAGATTAGTAAACACAGCCGCTTTAAACTGACATTTAGCAACGCGTTGTTGCACTAACCCATGAGATGATACTTCCATGGCTACCAGCTTTTTATGCTGCGAATTTAAATCGCTCAAAATATGCTGTAAATCAACTGTTGAAGGCGTTGTGTTTATCAGTGGAATTAAGTTATCAGGATGGCCATAACCTAAAGTACCTATAATAGCCGACTCAGTACTACAAAACTGTGCTAAGTGGGCAATCATTGCTGTGGTGGTCGATTTACCATTTGTACCTGTCACACCAATTAAATCAAGAGTCTGACTTGGTTGGCTATAAAAGCGACTAGCTAATTCTGGAAGCTTTTTATCAAGCTCTGAGACTAAATACAGTGGCTCAAAACTGCTTTCAAATTCACATAATCTGTCAGCAATGATAGCTATTGCGCCATTTTCAATTGCTTTATTAATAAATTGTCCGCCATCAAGTGTATGGCCTTTAATAGCAACAAATACATCACCTGGCGTTACTTCACGGCTATCAAGGCGTAAATGCTTAACCAGTTGCGAGGGCGCATCTATTTCGATGTATTTTAAAATATCCTTTAAATCACGCATCGTTATCTTTACCTTGTACGTACGCAACCTCTTCCTTGTCAGGCGCTACGTTTAATATTCTTAATGCGTTAGAGATGATTTCTGCAAATGCAGGGCCAGCGGTGGCACCTCCATAGTACACATCACCACCTGGTTCATTAATCATAACTACCACGGCTAAACGAGGATTACTTGCCGGTGCTACACCTGCAAAGTAACCTACATATTCATCACCATAACCACCTGCTACGGCTTTTTTAGATGTACCTGTTTTACCGGCAGCACGATACCCATCAACTTTTATGTTGCGAGCAGTACCGTCTTTTTCAAATACACTTTCCATCATGTGGACTACGGCTTCTACGTCTTTTTGTTTAAAAATACGTTCGCCTTCAGGTATATTATCTTGCTTTAAAATAGTCAGTGGTCGATTAACTCCACCAGCGCCTAACATGGTATAAAAGCGCGCCATTTGCGCAGTACTTACCGAAATTGCATAACCAAATGATAAAGTTGCAATTTCAAAGTCAGACCAACGACGATTTGGATAAAACAAACCGCTGCTTTCACCTACCATTCCAGTACCGGTGTCACTGCCAAAGCCTACTTTTTGATATAAGCCAACAAGGTAATCTTTAGGCACTAACTGAGTAACCTTCGCAACCCCCATATTTGAGGAGTACTTTAGTATTTCGCGCAGTGTTAGTTCGCCATGATTACGAGTATCTCTAACTAAACTACCACCTAAACGCATCCAACCTGGGTAGGTATCAATCGTGTCATCTGCCTGAATGGCGCCGTAGTCTAGCCCAGCCAAAATGGCTAGAGGCTTAACAGTTGAGCCTGGTTCAAACAAATCTGTAATTGCGCGATTACGACGCTTATGAGGTGCAGCATCGCTTAAGTTATTTGGATTAAATGAAGGACTATTTACCATTGCCAGCACTTCACCGGTTTTAACATCAACTACCATAGCTGAGCCCGATGTGGCTTTGTAAGTCAGTACAGCTGATTTTACAGCTTTGTAGGCAATAGCTTGAATTCGTTGGTCAATACTTAGTTCTATACTTTCTGGCTCTACGCGCTCACGCTCGTCAAGCACTTCTACTTCACGCCCTTGTGCGTCTTTACGTATAGTGCGGCGGCCTTCCTCGCCCGTTAAAGCGTTTTCGTATAGCTTTTCAATACCTTCAATGCCTTTACCGTCTATATTAGTAAAACCAATAACATGCGCGCTAACCTCACCGGCGGGGTAATAGCGTTTAGATTCATCTAGTAAATGAATACCTGGTAGGCGTAAATCGCCAATATAATTTGCTACAGCAGGAGTAACTTGGCGCTTTAAATAAACAAAGCGACGCGAGGGATCGTTTAATAGTCGAGAGTTAATCTTCTTAGGATCAATGCGCAATACATCAGCAAGCTCACGCCAGCGTAAATCGTTTTTATAATAAAGTGCAGTACGCTTATCAAGCTCAGCGGTATTTTCAGCTAAAGATAAATGATCTTCGCCGCTTTTACGTGCTTGTTTAATTACTTTAGAGACTAGCGACTTGTGCAATGCTTTAGGATCAGCATATACACTTACCACAGGCACACTTACCGCTAACTCTTTACCATTACGGTCAAAAATCATCCCGCGTTGCACATGTAGTTTTTCAACGCGCACGGTACGTTTGTCACTTTCTGAACGTGCTTTATCAGGTTCTATTACTTGTAAATAAGCAGCGCGAGATACGAGTGTTACAAACACCATAAACACAACTGCACACACCAGCATAAAGCGCCATGTGATTAAATTAGTGACTGGTTTTTTGCCTCTATTTCTCATTGTACTATTATTACCTGCTCATCTTGACTCGTAGGTCTTTTCATTTTCAATTGTGATGTAGCTACTTCTTCAATGCGTGCATGTTGCGAATAAAATTCTTCTTCAACAAGTAAGTAGCGCCACTCTAAATCGAGCTCATCGCGTTCTTGTAATAATTGATCTTGCTGTATAAGTTGGCCACGAGCTAAGTGGGTTGTTTGCACAACAGCTAAACTAGAAGCGAATATCACAACCAACAAGGCCGAGGTTAGCTTATTAGCTCCTAGGCCTTTTAATATTTCAAAGAATAAATTAGGTTGCCGATAGCTCGCTTTTTTACTCATCCCAACCTCTGTGCAATCCTAAGTACAGAACTACGAGAACGTGGATTACGCTCTACTTCTGCAGCACTTGGCTTAATAGCTTTACCCACTGCTTTTAACGTCAGATTTTTATTTATTTGTGCATCAGTTAAAGGCAGACCTCTGGGTAATGCTTCTCCCTTACTCTGTTTTCTAATAAACTGTTTTACAATACGGTCTTCTAAAGAATGAAACGAA
Source organism: Pseudoalteromonas sp. APC 3691 (assembly GCF_030408135.1). Classification (NCBI taxonomy): domain Bacteria; kingdom Pseudomonadati; phylum Pseudomonadota; class Gammaproteobacteria; order Alteromonadales; family Pseudoalteromonadaceae; genus Pseudoalteromonas; species Pseudoalteromonas sp. APC 3691. Next base: position 49,356 of record NZ_JASDCB010000007.1, read on the forward strand.
ATCACCACTAAACGTCCGCCTGGCTTTAGCACTTTAACTGCAGACTGAAGCGCAGTTTGAATTTCTTCAAGCTCACTATTAATGTAAATACGAATAGCCTGAAAAGTACGGGTAGCTGGGTGCTTAAACTTATCTTTTACCGGTACAGCTTCATCAACAAGGTCAGCAAGCTGCTTGGTAGTTGTGATTGGCGTGTGCTCACGAACTTCAAGTACTTTGTGTGCAATGCGTTTACCAAACTTTTCTTCGCCCAATTTTTTAATTACGTGGGTAATATCATCCAACTCAGCCTCTGCTAACCACTGTGCTGCACTGCGACCTGTTGTAGGGTCCATACGCATATCGAGTGGGCCGTCTTTCATAAAACTAAAGCCACGCTCAGCGTCATCTAGTTGTGGTGACGAAACACCAATGTCTAATAAAATGCCATCGACTTTACCAATTAGATCGTTTTGCTGTGCTACTTCGTATAAGTTTGAAAAGCGAGTGTGTGCAATTGCAAAACGTGGGTCATCAGCAAATTTTTCAGCTGATTGTATTGCTTGTGGATCTTGGTCAATTGCTTGCAGGCGACCTTCATCACCAAGGCGTGCTAAAATTTGCCCAGAGTGGCCACCACGTCCAAATGTACCATCCATGTATATACCGTCTGGCTTAATTGCAAGAGCATCGATGGTCTCATCCATTAATACGGATACGTGTTCAAATTGCGCTGTCATTAGCTATTGTGTGCCTTTTTTTGTGCCGTTAGAGTGTAAAATTATCTAAATCTTGGTTAGGTTCAAAATCACCAAGCCTTTCAAGCTCAGTATCTTGCTGCATTTGTTCGTGCCAACGCGCCTCATCCCAAATTTCAAATTTATTCATCAAACCAACTAGCATGATTTTTTTGCCAAGTGATGCATGAGCCCGCAGTGACGGCGCAAGCAAAATTCGACCATTTTTATCAAGTTGATATTCAGTAGCATTCCCGAGCAACATACGCTGCATTCGACGGGCTCGTGGGTTCATATTGGAGATTTTAGCTAAACGGCTTTCTATTTCGAGCCACTCAGCCAGCGGATACAACCATAAACACGGCTCATTTAATGCGACGGTACAAATAACCGTTCCCTGATCTTCAGACAATAGAGATTCTCGGTACTTAGTCGGTACCGCAAAACGCCCCTTATCATCCAAACTCAGTGAACTCGCGCCACGAAACATAAAAAACCTACTTTAAAATTGTTTTATTCAACTTTTGTTTATTTTTATCCAGTGTGATCCACTAAAAACCACTTTTTACCACAGTGCTCCAGTTTAGGGCTTGACAAGCCATTTTGTCAAGTAAGCTGACCAGCTTTAGTGAGTCCCAAAGCTAGAAAAAATAAGGGCTCAAGCGAAGCGTTTGAATTATGTGGGAAAAAGTGGGATTGTGATGAAAAAAATATCTATTCTGTTTTTTATAACTTTCTGTTTACACGCTTTGCTTACTGAATAACCAATGAATATTTACAACTTTTTAAGCATTTTTACTCCCTTTGTAAAATTTACCTAACCGTGTAGTAATAGTTACTGTTTGCTTTAAATTATCAAATGTGAAAAAGCTACACAAAAACAACAAAAACCAATACATTCAACACATTAAAACTAAAAAACAGTTTTGGTTTAATCATTGCATTATCTAAATCACTATTTAAATTTTTTAACTTATTAAGGATTGATTATGGCTACTGCAACAAATACGAAACCAAACACAACTTCAGATGTTAAGCCTGACGTTAAACTAACAAATACTGAATCACCTCTTACAGAGAAAGCAACATCAGCGGCGCACGATGCTGTAGATGCACTTTCTAGCAAAGCTGCAACAGCTGAAAGCAGTGTGCGTAAAGGAGCTTCTAGCTCAGCAGATGCATTGAACGAAAAACAACTTATTGCACGTGAAAAACTAAGCGAATGTACTGCAAAAACTCGTGCTTTTGCTTCTGAAAATCCATTAGCAACTGCGGGTATTGCTTTTGCTGCGGGTATGCTAATCACATCACTACTTCGTCGTAAGTAATTAGTGATGAATAACCCACAAACAACAGCAACCAAGGATGGTAATGCGCAAGACCAAACTACTGAGCAACATAGCCAAAAGGATGATTGGCAAGATCATGTTGCAATGCTTTTAGAGTATTCTAAGCAGCTCAAGGATGATTACCAAACTCAAGGAAAGATCACCCACCAGCTTGCTAAAGCTGAATGGCGGTTATCGCTTAGATCGCTTGCATTGATCACTATATTTTTAGGATGCTTTGCCAGTGGTTTGGTTTTGTTGTGGGCAGGATTTCTAGGTGCTGTTGGATACGGTGTATACGATGTTTTTGGGTCAGTATGGCTGAGTATTGCAACAGCTACTTTGCTGCAAGTTGCTTGTTTAGCATGGCTTTGGAAAAATACGGTTTACCTAAGCAATAAAATTGGCTTTAGTAAAACACTTAAAAGCTTAAAACAGCTGTTTAACTTATAAGGAAATTACTATGTTAGTTAACTACTTAATTAAAGCACCTAATGAAAACGTTGATGCTCTGAGTAAGCAAATGGATACGCGCAGTGAATTGAAACGCCAACATCATGCAGCGTTCCAATATAGACTAAAGCGTTTTGCCGTAACCAAAGTTGGGCTTTCAAGTGCCTTTATCGCAGGTGCAGCAGTACAAGCGGGTAAAAGCGAAACCAGCTTCGTAAGAAAATACGGCTGGCTAGTGAACTTGATAGCTTAAGCGCTAAACATTTCTACCGTGATCAGATAAGTAATCAATACTTGGACCACTTGGCACAACTTGTGTTGGGTTGATCATTGTGTGACTAAAATAGTAGTGACGCTTAATATGATAAAAATCAACTGTTTCAGCCACTCCTTTAACTTGATATAGCTCCCTAAGGTATCCACTTAATGCAGGATAGCTTTCAATTGTGCGTAAATTACATTTAAAATGGCCAACGTACACACTATCAAACCGAATGAGTGTAGTGAATAATCGCCAATCTGCCTCGGTGAGCCTATTACCTGTTAAATAACGCTGCTTGCTCAGTATCCCTTCTACTTTATCGAGTGCTTTGAATAAATCGTTAAACGCCTCTTCGTATGCATCTTGAGTTGTTGCGAATCCCGTACGATAAACACCATTATTTATATTTGGATAAATCAACGCATTTAATTCATCAATTTTTGGTCGTAGTGCCTCCGGATAGTAGTCATCGTTATTACCTGTTAACTCATTAAACGCACTATTGAACATACGTATAATATCGGCAGACTCATTACTGACAATTTTATTTAGCTTTTTATCCCACAATACGGGTACTGTAACTCGCCCGGAATACTTAGGATTATTTTTTGTATACACTTGATGTAAGTAGTTACTATTAAATAAAGCATCACCAGTACTGTGGTTTTGCGTATCAAAAGCCCAACCACTATCAAGCATATCAGGGCTAACAACCGACACCGTAATTAAATCGTGCAACCCTTTTAACGCTCTAAATATAAGCGTTCGATGCGCCCAAGGACACGCAAGTGACACATATAAATGATACCTGTTCGCTTGTGCTTTAAATCCGGCCTCGCCCGTTATTCCAGCGCTACCATCAACAGTTACCCAGTGACGTAACTGCGCCGTTTCGCGTTCAAACTTACCGTTACTTGAATCTGTGTCGTACCATTTATCTTGCCATTGGCCGTTAACTAATAATCCCATAAAACTCTCCTAAAAATACCGTTATATTTTGCCAAACTCACCGTTTTGATAATCACGCACTGCTTGCTGTACTTCTGCTTGCGTCGTCATTACAAACGGACCCATATGAGCAATTGGCTGATTAAGTGGATCGCCTGCTAAAACCAAAACGCCAGCGCCTTGTTCAGAGCTAATATTAATATCACTGCCTGGTTCTAAAATAAGTAACTTACCCGCTGGTATTGTTTGATTGTCGCTCATTATTAGTGAGCCGCTATGAATATAAAGCATTACTTTTTGTTGGCTAAGAGGCTCTAAATAAATGCTTTTACCAGCAGGTAATGTAATATCAGCGAGCGCCGCATTAGCAGCTAAACTTTGCAGCTCGCTTGCAAGCGTTTCACTTTCGAACTGCCACGATCCCGCAAGTGCTTTTAACGTCACGCCTTGCGTATTTGTAAAACTAGGAGCTGGGTTTTTAGTCGTATCTTGATAACGTGAATCACGCATTTTTTCTGCGCTTGGCATGTTTATCCAAATTTGAAAGCCATGCAAACCGTCAACAGCATCAGCGAGTGGCATTTCACTGTGCATGACGCCGCGCCCTGTGCTCATCCATTGCACATCACCTGCTTTAATTGCTTCTTTGTTACCCATTTGGTCACGATGCTCAAAGCCACCTTTTAGAATATAAGTAAACGTTTCAATTCCTCGGTGCGGATGCTCAGGAAAGCCTCCCATATAATCTTTTTTTTCATCTGACTTAAGTTCATCAATCATCAAAAATGGATCCAAATATTTACCATCAAACCCAGGTATACGGCTAATGCTCACGCCATCGCCATCTTGAGTTGCATAAGCTGTAAGTATTTTTGATATTTTCATTTTTTAATTCACTCTAAAGAATAAGTTTATGAGACTATTAAATCATTCATTAAACAAAACAACTATGTCTTTAAATCGAGCTTAAGGTTCTATAAAATAGAACGACATTGATTCATTGGTTACATTTTCAACCTTATAATTACTATGGTTATTTGGAGTGAATTTGGCTACAATTGTTATTGCAAAATACGCAACTAAGGAATGGTTATTTTTACTTATTCTCTCAAACATCAGCTTTATCGTTTGCTTATATTGCTAAGTATTCCGGGCACCGCTGTAATTATTTTTACTCTGCTGCTTGAACGCCACCACTCTATTGAGCAAAGTGAAAAAAAAGTAGAAAACATTGCTAAGCAATTAATTTTACAGCAAAAGCACTTAGTCGATGATATTGACCGTTTAGCGCGTTATTTGGCTAAAGAGGAAAGTAAGAAAGAAGATCTAGCTACGTCATGCCCTAATTATTTTAATCAATTTAGAGCTATTTATGCCCATGTTGCCAATATCGGGATTATAGATCCAAATGGCATTGTTATGTGTACAACAAGCGGATTAACCAAAACAATAAGTATTGCAGATCGTGCGTATTTTCAAAATGTCTTAAAAAGTAACCAATTGTCAGTAGGTTATTTTCAGCACGATAGAAACTTGCAAAAAAACACCCTTAGCTTTGCGTTACCTATCATTAATAAAAAAAATGTAATTCAGGGCGTTGTAGTTATCGTTGTTGCGCTTGACTGGTGGAACAATGCTTTTAATAATATTGAACTGCCACCTGGCTCTATTGCTGCAATCGCTGATTCTAATGGAAAAATTTTAGCGCGTTACCCACCAACAACTGCAGCCCTTGGCGATAATATTGCAAAGACTTTATTAGCAACTGATTCTTCGATTGATAATGAAGCATCAACAAAAATAAAATCTATTAAGGGTGAAGATCGAATGCTTCATCACTCTATTATTTATAAAGATCCGAGTAATAACAGCTTAAATATACATATTGCACTTCCTATTACACATGCTTTAAAGCAAATAAATAATAATTTTTTTATAGCGATTGGTATGTTTATTTTATCACTGCTAGTGCTATGTTTAATTGCACGTAAGCTGCTTAAAACCAGCATTATCGACCCAATTAATAATCTAACAAATGCAACAAACGTGTTGGCTAAGGGCGAAATGCCGTCACAAAAAATACAGCCAAATAATCCAGAGCTAAATACTCTCTATCAGCGCTTTAAATCAATGGCGCAAACCAGGTTAACAGCCGAGGCTAATTTAAAAAACAAGCACGATGAGCTTACCAGCTTGCTTAATACTCTACCCGACAGTTACGTTAGAATTAACATCCATGGCGATATTCTCAACATAACGGGGCAATTTAAGCCTCAAGTAAACCCAAACAGCACTGCAGCACCTCATTTATCATCAATACTTTCTCACAACAATGTGCAGCTTTTGTTATCGCAGTTATCTAAGCTTGATGTTTCGAGTAATTTAGAATTTACACTCGAAAAATCCAATCCTAAACGTAGCTTTGAAGCACGTATTAGTGCAATGCAAAGTAAAAATGAATACGTTGTTGTGCTAAGGGATATAACACAACGAAAAATAAATGAAGAAGCACTCCACCTTGCCTTGCTAGTGTATAACAACAGTAGTGAAGGCATGATAATCACCGATCCAGCGGGTATAATATTTGATGTAAACCCTGCGTTTTGCAAAACGACTTTATATAGTAAAGAAGAAGTTATTGGGCGCTCCTCTTCAATTCTTTCATCAGGAAAACATGATAAGAATTTTTACAATAAAATGTGGTCTGAATTACAGCAAACAGGCCGCTGGCAAGGCGAGGTTATTAACCGTAAAAAGAACGGGCAGCTTTACTCTGAGTGGCTCACAATCGATACGGTTTATGATACAAACAACGCACCTATTCGTCGAATCGCGATATTTACAGACCTTACTGAGAAAAAACAAGCCGATGAAACAATTTGGCGACAAGCTCACTATGATCACCTAACTGACTTACCAAATCGTTTAGAGTTAAAGGAGCGATTAAATCAACGATTTTCAAGCATTGTTACTCCCGACAATCAATTGGTTGTCATGCTTTTAGATATAGATCACTTTAAAGATATTAATGACACATTAGGCCATCACTATGGCGATAACTTATTAAAACTCGTATCGCAACGCATAGTTCAGTCGGCAAAAAATGCTGAGTTTGTGGCACGTATTGGTGGTGATGAGTTTGTTATTGTGTTTAATCGTATAAAAAGTACGCGTCATATTAATCAAATTGCCAGTAATATTTTGCTTAACCTATCGTCGGCTTTGCATCTTGAAAACGAAGAGTTATTTATTAGCGCCAGCATGGGCATAGCATGCGCCCCTAATGATGGTGAAAATACTGAACAGCTTTTAAAAGCAGCCGATCAGGCTATGTATAAAGCAAAAAGTAATGGTCGTAACTGTTTTGAGTTTTTCTCTGCTGACATGCGCGAATATGCACACGCGCGCATGGTGCTATTAAAAGACTTACGAAGTGCCATTGAACTTGAACAATTTGAATTGTTTTATCAGCCCATTGTTGCTTTGAATGATTTACATATTCATAAAGCTGAAGCACTTATTCGTTGGCAACATCCCGAAAAAGGCCTAATTAGCCCTGTCGCATTTATTTCACTTGCTGAAGAGACCAGGCAAATAAATGCAATTGGCCAATTTGTATTTGCTCAAACCTTGCAAACGCTTAACGATATAAAAACCCTAACCGATGATACTTTTCAAATAAGTGTAAACGTGTCGCCAGTGCAGTTATCCACGCCAGAGAGTGGTATAGATGAATGGTACGATATGCTAAAAGCTGCAAAATTACCTGCATCCTCAATTGTGGCAGAAATAACTGAAGGCCTAATGATTAACCCCGAAGCATTAACGCAACGTCGCTTAAAAGAAATAGTAAAATCAGGTATGCAGCTTGCCCTTGATGATTTTGGTACAGGATATTCGTCACTCGCTTACTTACAAGAAATGGATACCGATTATTTAAAAATAGATAAACGTTTTGTTGATAATATTCAAGTAGGCAGTCAAGAACTTGCACTGTGTGAAGCAATAATTGTTATGGCGCATCAACTGGGCTTAAAAGTAATCGCCGAAGGAATTGAAACTAAATTACAAATGCAGCTATTACTTGAAGCCGGATGTGATTACGGTCAAGGTTATTTATTTTCAAGACCTTTAAATAAAAGCAGTTTTATGGCACTTCTAGCTGATAAAAAAGTAGCTTTGTTAAAATAAATAGACAAAAAATCACTGTTACGCAATAAATAATGCGTCTGCGCGGTCAAGTTAAGCAATCAGATATAAAGTAGTAACAGGATTTAAAAATGGCAAAAGCAACATTAGAGCAATGGCGAATGTTTAAAGCGGTTGTGGATCATGGCGGGTTTGCAGGCGCAAGCGCAGCTGTACATAAAAGTCAGTCAACCGTACACCATGCTGTGCAAAAACTTGAAGCCGCCTTGCAAATTAAGTTGCTTGAAGTAAAAGGCCGTAAAACATTTTTAACCGATAGCGGTAAGCTGATTTTACGCAGAGCCGAGTTTTTAATTGAAGAAGCGACTAAAATAGAATCGGTAGCAAGTACGCTAAGCGAAGGCGTAGAAAGCACGTTAAAAATAGCTGTTGATGAGGTTTTTCCACACGCTATTTTATACCAAGCACTTGCTAAAACGAGTGAGCTTTACCCTCTTTTAAAAATTGATTTAGTAGAAAGCGTGCTAACAGGTGCAAACGAATTATTACATAACTCAGTGGTTGATTTAGCTATTTCGTCAATTCCTATCTATGGAATTAGCTGCAGTACGTTATGCGATATAGAGTTTATAGCGGTTGCGCATAAAGACCATGTATTACACCAACATACTGAACAACTCAACTTTCGTGATTTAAAGCTACACCGGCAAATAGTAGTTCGCGATTCAGCAACCCACACCAGTCACAACGAAGGCTGGCTAGGTGCTGATATGCGCTGGACAGTAAGCCACTTACGTAACTCTATTGATATGGTTAGTCAGAATTTAGGTTACGCTTGGCTGCCAAAAACACAAATTGCACACTTAATTGAAGATCAAACCCTCATCCCACTTAATTTAGACCAAGGTACAACCCGTACCCTTAATTTATATTTAATGTGCAACGACAACGACAGGCTTGGTCCTGCAGCACAAGAGTTTAAAGAGCAGCTTACGGCTCTCACTAACTTAGCTAGCTAATAGCTATTCATTTTTTACATCGAGGTGATCTGCTACATAGGCGCCTCGCTGCCCGCGCTCTTTAGCTGGGCCTATAGTACTGTCTTTACCTGTTTGCTGCTCAGTTGCTGCATTAATAACAGCACCTAATGTGATTATATAAGCGCTGATATACAGCCACATCAACATGATCACTACACCACCTAGTGAGCCATACGTTTCGTTGTAACTAGAAAAACGCGACACATAAAATGAAAAACCTATAGACGCCAAAATCCAAAGCACGGTAGCAATAGACGATCCCATCGTGATCCAACGCCATTTAGCAGGTTTACGATGTGGGGCATAACGATATAAAAGCACCAATGCAAAATTAAAGGTAAAAGCCAATAATGGCCAAGAAATGAGTTTAATTAATAAATCTATACTTTCTTTTAGCCCCACTAAATTAAGTACAATAGGTAGGATACCAATAATTAATAGCGCAAAAATTGCGACTACAATCGCTCCTACCGAAAATAGAAAACGGACTAGTTGAGCCTGAAAAAATGAGCGCTTTTCATATTCACGATAACTAATATTACATGCAGTAATAAGTGCTTGGCTGCCCTTTGAGCTACTCCAAATAGTAAGTATGAGCGTACCAATTGCACTTAAGCTCAAGCTTGCACTTGATGTTTTAGCTAGGCTAGAAACCTGAGATAAAATCAGTTCACTAGTGCTTGGTGGAAGCAAAGTAACTATTTTACTTAAGTGCTCACTAATATCTGTTGGGGATGAAAAGTACGCATACACTGATACCATCGCCGCAATGGCTGGAAAAATAGCAAGTAACGCATAAAATGCCACACCCGCTGCCACTATAGATAAGTTATCTTCACTCATTTGCTTAAAAATACGTTTAACAATATCCCACCAACCTATAAAAGGGATATGTGCAGGCTGCTCTGCTTGCTGTCCTCGTTTAGCTTCTTTCATTCTAAACCTCAATATTTGTATTACGTTACTACAGCAAAATATTTGCCAAGTTATAAGTGTTTGGTACCAAACTTGCTAATATTTATCTATAAATGACTCTAACACGGAAGATAAGCCATGCTCGGTACCCTAAAAAGCAGTGTAGCGCTAAATAATACAACACCAATAACTGAAGTGATCAAAGTTGATACACTTTCGTGGAATTTCTTTTATGAGCAAGGCGTGCAATTACTTCACGTAACAGCGCAAATATTACCCACTATTTTACTCGGCATAATGCTTTTAGTACTCAGTTACTTAATTTCAGGACCACTTTCTAGATTACTAATCAAACCCATTGACTATATGACTGACAGCAAGCTTGTTCACCTAGTTATAAGGCGCAGCATAAGCACCCTAATAATTTTATTTGGGGTATATTTATTTTTACGTTTAGCAGGGCTTACTCAGTTTGCTGTTGCTATTATGAGTGGGACTGGGTTGATAGGTTTAATACTCGGCTTTGCTTTTAGAGACATAGCAGAGAACTTTATTGCTAGTTTATTACTGAGCGTACAAAGACCTTTTAAAATTGACGATGTAATTGAAGTGGATGGCCGATTAGGTATTGTTAAAAAAGTAACAGCAAGAGCAACCACACTTGTTGATTACGATGGCAATCATATTCAAATACCTAATGCGACTGTATATAAAAATACCATTAAAAACCTGACTGCCAATCCAAAAATGCGCGGCAAAGTAGAAATTGGTATTGGCTATGATAACGATATACGCAGCGCACAAACCCTCGCCCTAGATATTGCCAATCAACAAAATGCGGTACTTAGCGACCCGCCTGCGCAAGTTTTAATAAAAAACTTAGGCTCATCTACTATTAACTTCGTTTTATATTTTTGGGTTAATAGCGAGCAACACAGCCCATTAAAAGTAGCCTCACAACTTATGCGCGAATTAGTCAATGAGTTCACAAAACAAAACATCAGCATGCCTGATGACGCACGAGAGAGAATTATACTCACCGACCCTAATGAAAATGCTTCTAGTTTAGAGGAAAAACAACCATCGCAAGTACAAAGCGAAAAAAGTGAAACTGTTGAGCAAACTAAAACACTTGATGATGTCAGCAGTGATACCGACGAAATACGTGAACAAGCAGAGCAATCTCGCGATCCAGAACAAGGTAAAAATATTATTTAAAGATGCTGAAGTTGTATTAACTAAAATTTAGACACAAAAAAGCCCGCAGTATTAACTGCGGGCTTTTTATTGAATGAGTGAGTCAGCCTATAAGCCGGGTTTTGTCCTTTCCGAAGAAAGTGATAATCATTCGTCTAGGCCATAAATCGCTCTATGGCTCAAGCAACCTACCCGGTTCTCACGTGGGCCACGCGTTCATTATTTAAAATGATAGAACCCTATTTGGTCTTGCTCCGAGTGGAGTTTACCTTGCAACCGACTATTACTAGCGGCCCGGTGCGCTCTTACCGCACCCTTTCACCCTTACCAATCGAGATTGGCGGTCTCCTCTCTGCTGCACTTGTCGTGGGCTCACGCCCCCCAGCCGTTAGCTGGCACTCTGCCCTATGGAGCCCGGACTTTCCTCCCCCTGATCATTTTCGTCACAGGCAGCGATCATCTTGGCTGACTCGGCGCGCAGTATACATGAGGCTAATACTAAGCGCAGTAAAATTTACTCTTTTTCTTCAATAATTGTTTTATATAAAGCGTTTTTCTTCATACCAAAGTATTCGGCTACAACGCCACAGGCTTTTTTCATTGGCATTTCACTCTCAAGAAGTGCCAGCATTTTGCGCGCTTCTGGCGGAACATCGTCTATTTGCTTTGGTTTACCCGCAAGCATAAGCACTATTTCGCCGCGCTGCTTGGTAGGATCATCAGTTAAAAATTGTTTAAGCTCACTTACACTACCATTAAAAAATGTTTCAAAGGTTTTGGTTAGCTCTTTAGCAAACACGACTTGCTGCTCATCTCCAAGGGCTAGTGCTAAATCATCAAGGCTTGCCATAATACGGTGCGTACTTTCGTACATTATGCTGGTAATGCCTGAGTTAACAGCTTCGGTAAAAAAGTCTTGGCGAGCTTTGCTTTTAGCTGGCGTGAAACCAATAAACTGAAAGCGGTCAGTTGGTAAGCCTGAACAACATACGGCTGTAATTGCAGCACATGCACCTGGAACAGGTGTAACATGAGCGCCTTGTTCGCGACATAGATTTACCACAGCGTAGCCTGGATCACTAATTAGCGGTGTACCAGCGTCAGATACTAAAGCAATATTTAAACCTTGATTAAGTTGATCAATAATTTGCTGTGCTTTTTGCTTTTCGTTGTGGTCGTGTAATGCAAACGTTTTTGCCTTAATTCCAAAGTGGCTAAGTAGCTTGCCGGTATGGCGAGTGTCTTCAGCAGCTATTAAGTCAACTTGCGATAATGTCGCAATGGCACGGTGACTTAAGTCGTCATAATTGCCAATTGGGGTGGCAACAATGTAAAGAGTGCCAATTTTCTGTGAATTCTCCTCATTTAACATTGAGGTCTCCTGCGTCAGTCAGTAATATAAGCAAATCGCGTTAACGTATTGGGAAATCATTGTGCGACTTAAACTAGTTAGTCTATTAATTATATTGTCAGGGTTATCGGCGTGTAGCACAACCGAAAAACCAACTAAAAACAGCGATAACGTAAGTAACCGCACTAATGCACTGCAAAATCAGGCAACCAGTGCGCAATCTATCTACCAATTGGCGCAAAACCGCCAAGGTGCCGATAAAATACAGTTATTGTATAGCGCCCGCGATGCTGCAATTAGTGAGCAAAACTGGCCTTTGTTAGAGAAAATCGGTAATGAGCTTGAATTAACCGCAAGTGTTGATCAAATCCAAAACCGTCTTTATATTGCATTTGCACAAAAACAACAGAATAAGAATGATCAAGCTTTGGTGATTTTGCAATCGCTAGACGGACAACTTACTCAACCCGAGCATTTTGCATGGCATCAGTTTTTAACGGCCAGTATTTATGCATCGCAAAATTTTCCAAAAAAAGCTGCCCCCTATTTCTTTAGAGCCTCTGAAACAGCCACAAAAAACAATATAGAAATCCCTCAGCTCAATCAAAATTTGTGGGATAACTTAAAACAGCTCTCTTCATATGCGCTTGAACGTTTTAACCGTGGTTCGGTTATCCAGCAAGGCTGGGTAAACCTTGGTCTATACTATCTAGTATATGCAAGTAGCGGCGTGGAGCTAGACCAAGCAATTAATAATTGGCGCAGACGCTATATTGGGCATCCGGCTTTTTCTGTATTACCTGAACAGGATGAAATGCTTACTGAGCTCGCCCCTATCAATATAGAGCGTTTAGTTGTGTTGTTTCCACAATCAGGCCCTAACGAACGCTTAGGTGATGCCCTTAAAGCCGGTGTGTTAGCTGCACTTGATACGCGAACTATCAACGACACTATTTTTATTGATGAAAACCTAAGCACTGAGGAAATCGCAGCGCAACTTGAAGAAATAAAGCCTGATTTTGTAATTGGTCCTCTACTTAAAGCAAATATTGATAAACTAGCCAATGCACAAACTCTTATTGATACTCCGGTACTGCATTTAAACACCTTTGATGGTGAGCGCATTTCGCTTCAGCATTATTACTTTGCATTGAACCCTGAGCACGAAGTACAACAAGCTCTGGAACACTTTTTAACTAAGGGCTATCAAAAGCCTATGCTGCTTGCGCCAAATAATGCAAATGGCCAACGTTTAGTTGATTATTTTAACCTACAGTGGCAACGCTACAGCGAAACCAAGCCACAAATAGGTTTTTATAACGATAAAAAAGATATGCCGAACACAATTACCAGCTTATTAGAAGTTGATAAGTCAAAAGATCGCATACAAACAGTTAAAGCATTATTTAGGCAAGAAGTAGAAAACGAAACGCGTTCACGCAGTGATATAGACGTTATTTATATTTTGGGTGATGCAATAGAAACTCGCTTAATTAAACCTTACCTTGATGTAAACGTCAGTACATTTGCTGATCGTATCCCACTTTATGCAAGCTCTAAAAGTCATAGTAAGCAAATTGACAGTACAGACAAAGGCGACTTAGACGGCCTATACTTCACTGAATTACCGTGGATGCTTGATTCACAAATTAAACAACATAATTTACGCCAGCAGTACAACTCTCTATGGCCTGAGCAAATTGATATTAGCCAACGCTTATTTGCAATGGCGTACGATGCAGTATCAATATTACATGACATTAGACAGTTAAGCGTAATGCCAGGCAACCAATATAGTGGTTTAAGCGGTAAGCTATCTGTTAATACCAGCGGCCATATAGAACGTATGCTCGACTGGGCTCAATATACAAACCGTCGCATTAAGCCTGTGCAATTAGAAACACAACGCCCGGTACCATTGTTTATGCAATCAGCGGGTGATATACAAACTATAAATTAAACTTTATTAAGTTAAGGGGGCGGCATGTCGTGGTTTAAAGAGCTGTGGCACAATAGTCGCGAAAAAGGCCAGTATTATGAGCTTGAAGCGCAAAAATACTTAGTTACTCAGGGCTTAACACCCATTGAACGTAATTATTACTGCCCCTTTGGCGAGCTTGATGTCATTATGAAAGAAGGCGACACCCTTGTATTCATTGAGGTCAAGTTTCGCAAAAATAATGCCCGTGGCGGTGCCAACTATGCACTTAGCCCACAAAAACAAGCTCGATTAAAACGTAGTATTTATCATTACTTAGCAGCTAAAAATTTAACTAACCAAGCACTAAGAATTGATTATGTAGCCATTACAGGAGAAGCATCTCCTAATATTAATTGGCTTAAAAATGTATTTTAAACGCAAATACAAAGATAAATTATTGGTAGGCTATGCAAGACACAATTAAAGAAATTTTTACAGAAAGCATTCAAGTTCAAATCGCTGCTGGTGAAGTGCTACCTAGTGCGCTTGAGTCAGCTGCATTTACTATTGCACAAAGTCTGATCAACGGAAATAAACTCATTTGCTGCGGTACTGCTAATTGCCACATGCTCGCCCAGCACATGGCGGGTGTATTGGTTAATCACTATGAAACCGAGCGTCCTTGTTTGCCGGCAATTGCTCTATCGCAAGAAAACGTTAACCTTGGACAAAGTACTCAGGTAGACGATCACGATACATTTGCTCGTCAAGTCCGCGCTTTTGCCCAGCAAGGTGATTTATTGCTTGTACTGGCTATTAACGGTAACGAAAAACATGTTATTTCTGCCGTTGAAGCTGCACTAACTAAAGATATGAAGGTCATAGTTATGGTTGGTGATGATGGTGGCGAGTTGGTTGGCCTACTTGGCCCTAACGATGTTGAAATTAGATCCCCATCTAAACGCCCTAGCCGCATTATCGAATCCCATTTAGTTAACTTACATTGTTTAAGCGAACTTGTTGATTTAACGCTTTTCCCTCAGGATGAAAATTATGTTTAAACGCTCTCTTATTGTTTTAGGTACTGTTGTATTACTACAAGGCTGCGCAGCTGCTGTTGTTGCAGGTACAGCCAGTGCAGTAACTGCAGCGAACGATCGCCGTACCATTGGCTCTCAAATTGACGATAACAATATTGAAATAAAAGCGAGTATTGCACTTAGCGAAGTAGAACGCCTTGAAAAGTTTGCCAATATAAGCGCTGTAAGCGTTAACGGTATTGTTTTACTTGTAGGCCAAGTATCTAATGAAGAAATGAGAAACGAAGCACAGCGTACCATTGAGGGCGTTTCAGGTATTCGTAAGATACATAACCAAATTCGTATTGGTTCAAATATTGGCATTACTACACAAACTCACGACTCTTGGCTTACTTCTAAAGTAAAAGGCCAGCTACTCACCGCAAAAGACATTAGCAGTAATAATATTAAAGTGGTTACAGAAAACGCTGAAGTATTTTTAATGGGTTTAGTGTCTGACTCTGAATCTACCCAGGCGGTTAATATAGCCCGTAATGTATCAGGCGTAGAGCGTGTAATTAAAGTGTTTGAATATATGTAAAGTTAAACACAGACATAAAAAAACCGCTTATTAAGCGGTTTTTTTTGCATTTACTTATTATTTAATAACGCGTAAATGAGAGCCTTTTTTCTTCTGTGGCTTTTCTGGTGGTGTTTCATCAATAAATTCAGCTGATGAATCAACACTTTCAAGCTCAGGCACAAAATCGTCTTCGTCCTCTAAAAACTCATCTGTAGTAAAGACTGTTCCTTCGCCATTTTCACGCGCGTATATTGCAAGCACAGCACCTAGAGGTACATACACTTGCATTGGCTGACCACCAAAGCGCGCACTGAAGCTAAGTTGGGTTAAGTCTAACGAAAACTGTGTGACCGCTGATGGACTTATGTTTAAAACAATTTGTCCGTCTTGAACAAATTGTGTTGGCACTTGTACATTTGCAAATCCAGCGTCTACCACTAAATGCGGTGTACACTCGTTATCGACTATCCAATCAAAAAAAGCACGTAATAAATAAGGACGATTAGGCGTCATTATAAACGGATCTCACGCTCAGCTTCAGTTAAAGAGGCTTGGAATGACTCACGTTCAAATAAACGGATCATATACTCTTTAAGCTCTTTAGAACCTGCACCATTCAGCTCAATACCAAACTCTGGTAAACGCCATAATAGTGGAGCTAAATAACAATCTACTAAGCTAAACTCTTCACTCATAAAGTAAGGTGCTTCGCTAAAAATAGGTGCTACAGCAAGTAATGCTTCTGTTAGCTCTTTACGAGCTTGAGCAGCATCTGACGTGTTGTTACTGATTTTGTCAGCTAGGCTGTACCAATCAGTATCAATACGATGCATCATTAAGCGGCTACGACCACGCATTACCGGGTAAACAGGCATTAGTGGAGGATGAGGAAAACGCTCATCAAGGTATTCCATGATGATGTTTGCCTGGTATAAACCAAGCTCACGGTCAATCAGTGTTGGCACTGTGCCGTAAGGGTTAATTTCGTGAAGTGCTTCTGGCAAGTTATCTTTTTCAGCCAAATGAATATCTACACTTACACCTTTTTCCGCAAGTACAATACGTACTTGGTGGCTATACATACAGTTAGCACCAGAAAAAAGGGTCATTACAGGGCGCTTATTGGCAGCTACGGCCATGCCTATACCTCCATTAAATAACTAAAACAGCAAAAGGGGCTTAAGCCCCTATTGCAAAATTACCTTTAAAAATGTTCAACTTAATGAACATCTCTCCAGTATTCTTTCTTAAGCATAAATGCCAAGATAAATAGAATTATTAAGAATCCTATTACCTTAATACCTAGCGCTTCCGATTCAAGACGTGAAGGTTCACCCACGTACTCAAGGAAGTTTGTTAAATCACGAGCCGCTTGGTCGTATTCATCTACGCTTAATTCACCCGTACCATCAGTTTCAGTAGCAATAACTTTGGTCACAGTGTGGCCATGTTCTTCTACTTCTTTAGTGATAGGCGTTGGTAAACCTTGTAGTTCTTGAAGAACATGAGGCATACCTACCGATGGAAAAACAATATTGTTAACTCCAAACGGGCGAGATTCATCTTTATAAAACGATTTTAGGTACGTGTAAATATAATCTGGTGATTTTACACGTGCAATAAGAGTTAAATCCGGCGGAGCCGCACCAAACCATTTTGCTGCATCATCTTTTGTAATTGCGTTTGTGATATGGCTACCGACTTTAGAGCCGTCAAAAATTAACTGCTCTAAACCAACTTCTGTTGGGATACCGATATCACGAAAAGTACGCTCATAACGTTGATACTGCATTTGGTGACAACCAAGACAGTAGTTCATGAACAACTTTGCACCGCGTTGTAAAGATGGTTGATCAGTAAGGTCGTTATTCGCTTCCATTAAAGGAACCGACGGACCTGCTGCCATAACCATGTTAGGCAACAAGTTTACTGATAAAGCAAATAAACCAATAATAAGCTTCTTCATCATTTCGTTAACCTCTCTGGCAATGGCTTAGTTTTTTCGTTCTTACTGTATACAAACAACAGTACGAAGAACATAAAGTAAGTCACAGTACAGATTTGAGAAATAATCGTTTTCATATCAGTTTGTGGAGTTGCACCAACCCAACCAAGAAGAACGAAAGTTACAACAAAGCCTGCAATGTTCCATTTATGGAAACCACAACGGTAACGAACCGATTTAACTCTACCACGGTCAATCCAAGGTAGTAATGCAAGTACTACAATCGATGCACCCATCGCCGCAACACCGATTAGCTTATCAGGGATTGCACGTAAGATTGCATAGAATGGCGTAAAGTACCAAACCGGGAAAATATGCTCAGGTGTCTTAAGTGGGTTAGCTGCCTCGAAGTTTGGACCTTCTAAAAAGAAGCCATTCATCGCCGGCATAAAGAACACAACCCAACAAAACAGTATTAAGAAACCAACCACACCCACAATATCTTTAACTGTGTAGTAAGGGTGGAACGGTATCGCATCAACAATGTCTTTTTTGTTAGTGTAATACTCATGGAATTTAAATTTAGGCTTATCTTCTTCAGCTACTGAGCCTTTCTTACGTTTAATCTCAATACCTTCAGGGTTATTTGAACCCACTTCGTGTAGAGCAACAATGTGTAAGAAAACTAAGATTACAATAACCAGTGGTAGTGCAATTACATGTAATGCAAAGAAGCGATTAAGCGTTGCACCTGATATTACGTAGTCACCACGGATCCAAAGTGTTAAGTCATCACCAATAACCGGAATAGCACCGAATAATGAAATGATTACTTGTGCGCCCCAGAACGACATTTGGCCCCATGGTAATAAGTATCCCATGAATGCTTCAGCCATTAGCGCTAAGAAAATGAACATACCAAATAACCACAGTAATTCACGCGGTTTTTGGTAAGAACCGTAGATCATGCCACGGAACATATGCATATATACAACGATGAAAAACGCTGATGCACCTGTTGAGTGCAAGTAACGTAGTAACCAGCCATATTCTACATCACGCATGATGTACTCTACCGAGGCAAAAGCACCTTCAGCAGACGGAACAAAGTTCATCGTCAACCAAATACCTGTTAGGATTTGGTTTACTAGTACTAACATGGCTAGTGAGCCAAAAAAGTACCAGAAGTTAAAGTTTTTAGGTGCTGGATACTGTGCAATGTGCATGTTCCAAACACGTGTCATTGGGATTCGGTCGTCTATCCAACCAATAATCTTACCAAACATTAGGCTACCCCTCTTTCTTCGCCCACTAAAATAGTGGTGTCATCTAGAAAAGTATAAGGTGGTATTTCTAAGTTTAATGGTGCAGGTACCGATTGAAATACTCGACCAGCCATATCAAATTTAGAACCGTGGCACGGGCAGTAGAAACCGTCATCAGTCCCTTCTACTTTCTCACCAAAATTACCTTGTAAAAAGCCTGGTGAACATCCTAAATGCGTACAAATACCTACAGCCAAAAATATTTCTGGACGTAATGAACGGTAATCATTTGTTGATGATTCTAATTGTTGTGGCTCTTGCGATTGCGGATCACGAAGTTGACCTTCATGTTCTTTCATCTGCTCAAGCATTTTTGGGGTACGTGATACAACCCATACAGGTTTACCACGCCACTCGACACGTATTAATTGTCCAGGCTCAAGTTTGCTGATATCTACTTCTACAGGCGCACCCGCAGATTTAGCTCGCTCACTTGGATTCCAAGACGCAATAAAAGGAACAGCAGCCCCAGCCGCACCAACACCACCTACAACAGAGGTAGCTATGGTTAAAAAGCGACGTCGGCCATTGTCTACAGGCGCATTGCTCATCCACTTATCTCCACTATGATTCTCAACACTTGCTATATTGAGAACATCAGTTACAGCAGGTTAATTATTCGAAATTTTTAAAATAGAAGCGATCATAATTAAAACCCTTGATTAAAACAAGGTTATTCAAAGCCCCATGCTCGAATAAACCTAACTTGATCAAAAATTTGATTAAGCTAGCTCGAGAATAAAGCCGAACGACTATAATAACGCTTCTGTAAAAACAATATACTGACCGAGATCAACACCACTAAGAGGAAACAGTAAAAACTGTACATAGTGTCGTTAAACTCACTCATTTTACTTCCACGCCAATTGTAGCAAAAAATTCCACCAATTAACTGATGGATTTAAACTAATTACGATAATTATTTAACTTTTTAGCAGCTATCTGAGTGTTTTTTAACTTTCGTTCGATTAATACGCAGTTATTAATAAATTTGATCATCATTAATTACAGCAATACCAAGTATGGCGACCGCTATAAACAAATTTAAATTAAGTAGCAAATGTAAACTTTTTGATTTGAAAACAAAAAACCCAGCATAAGCTGGGTTTTTGAATTCTTGATAACGTATAGATTAACGTTTTGAGAACTGTGGACGCTTACGCGCTTTCTTAAGACCCACTTTCTTACGTTCAACTTTACGTGCATCACGTGTAACAAAACCTGCTTTACGAAGTTGTGGACGTAGTGACTCGTCAAACTCCATAAGTGCACGAGTGATACCGTGACGGATAGCACCAGCTTGACCAGTTGTACCACCACCAGAAACGGTGATGTAAAGGTCAAATTTTTCAGTCATATCAACTAGCTCAAGAGCTTGATGAACAACCATGCGTGCTGTTTCGCGACCAAAATACTCTTCTAGAGAGCGTTTGTTGATTACGATGTTACCAGTGCCTGGGCGTAAGAATACGCGAGCACTTGAACTTTTACGACGACCTGTACCGTAGTATTGATTTGCCATGATGGTGCTCCTTAAATGTCTAGAACCTGAGGCTGTTGTGCAGCATGGTTATGCTCAGTACCTGCGTAAACTTTAAGTTTACGGTACATAGCGCGGCCTAAAGGACCACGTGGCAACATGCCTTTTACAGCTTTCTCGATGATCATTTCAGGCTTTGCAGCTTGAAGTTTATCAAAAGTAGTAGACTTAAGGCCACCTGGAAAACCAGAGTGAGCGTAGTACACTTTATCTTTGAATTTGTTACCAGTTACAGTAACTTTTTCAGCGTTGATAACGATGATGTAATCACCAGTATCTACGTGAGGAGTGTATTCAGCTTTATGCTTACCGCGTAGGCGGTGAGCGATTTCAGTAGCGATGCGACCTAAAGTTTTACCTTCAGCGTCAACTACGTACCAGTCACGTTTTACTGTTTCTGGTTTAGCAACAAACGTTTTCATTTATAAAAATCCAATGTTTTTCAATTAAAACCACAAGTAGTTAATATTAACTACTGCTCTAAGTTTGCTATAACCCCTTCGAGTTTTAGACTTTTGCGCCGCTCACAAGTGGCTAGACTATATGAGGACATAGAACGCAACGTGGCAGACGCGGGAGTATACCAGCACTTAAAACACATTGCTACTCGCCGGTTGTTTTTTCCACAAGAAATTTCAGAAATAAGAAGTACTATATATGTACCTCTTTTTTATAGTTGCCCTATTACACATTTACTTACTTATTTAAACTAAATGCTCTCTAGCTAAATATTCTAAGGATTGCATTTCTTGTAAACGACTAATACAACGCTTAAATTCAAAGTTTAAATTACCTTGGGTATAAAGTTCGGTAATAGGTTTTTCAGCCGATATAATTAAAGTTACATGGCGCTCATAAAATTCATCCACTAAAGCAATAAAGCGTCTAGCAGCATCATCATTAGTTTGCCCTAGCTGTTTTACGTTAGAAATAATCACCGTATTGTATAAGCGGCTAATCTCCATGTAATCGACCTGGCTACGTGCTGTTTCGCACAATTCACTAAACTCAAACATCACAACGCATTTAGCTACTTTACGCGTTTTGATTTTTCGCCCTTCTATCTCTATCGGCTCATCTAATTGCCCTGGCTCTGGCGATAACTTATCGAAGTACTCAAATAGGTTCTTATCCGCATCTTCATCTAACGGACTATGAAAAATTTCAGCTTGCTCTAAAGTACGTAATCGGTAATCAATACCTGAATCTACATTAACTATCTCGGTATTTTTTTTAACAAGCTCAATTGCTGGCATAAAACGCGCTCGCTGTAAGCCATTTCTGTAAAGTTCATCAGGCACTATATTAGAGGTTGCTACAAGTACTATGCCCCGTGCAAATAGGGCTTCCATTAAGCCACCTAATAGCATGGCATCAGTAATGTCTTGTACAAAAAACTCATCAAAGCAAATAATGTCTGTTTCTGCTTTAAAAGTGTCAGCAATTTTTTCTAATGGATTAGCCGTATTATTTAGCTTTTTAAGCTCGTTATGCACTCGGTGCATAAATCGATGAAAGTGCACACGCATTTTACGTGTGCCCGGTAATGATTCGTAAAAAGTGTCAACTAAATAAGTTTTACCACGCCCTACTCCCCCCCAAAAGTACAAACCTTTTACAGGCGCAGGTTCTTCTTTACTAAATAGCTTAGCAAAAAAGCCTTTTTGTTTTGGCTTTGTCTGAGTTAGGTCATCGTATAGACGTTGTAAATGGCGCACAGCATTTTCTTGTGCTGCGTCGTGTACAAAGTCATCTCGCTTTAAGTCTTGTTGGTATGTTTGCCAAGGAGTCATATCTATTTACAGTTAAAACACAGTTTAATTTGCAAAGCATATTAACACGCATCATAACTCGGGGTATATTACACTTAGTATGATTTATAATTGAATCGGCATTCGTTAGTTATTTTCCCAAAGGGGTAGTTTTTATGGGCACAGTTATGTGGGTAGGTTTGATTGTTATTGTTGCTGTTGTAGCATTTTTTATTGGTGCATTTGTAACTAAAAAACAGTTCAAACAAGATGAACTAAAAGAGCAAGCGGAACAAGCACAAAGTGCGCTTGAGCAGTATCGCCAAGATGTCGCTGATCATTTAGCGAATACTGGTAAGCTCGTAAATAAAATGAAAGAAAACTATGATCAACTGCTTAGTCACGTTGAAGAAACAAACCAGCTTCTTCTAGAAGATAGAAATAAAGCACCAGCTGAACCATTCTTTTCAAAAGAAACTACAGAACAACTGCAGGCTTCATTAAAAGAGCGTCAATGCGATCGTTCTACAGCGGCAGCACAACCAGCTGATTATGTATCAGGTGAATCAGGTTTATTTGCTGGTCAAAATAAAGTTTCAGAACATTCTAAAGCATCTTGATGAACTTTTTTTTGACCCCATAGTCTTTAGATATAACAGCTTTGTTGTTTTATCTTAATAAACCGAAAAGGGCTGCTGTAAAGTAGCCCTTTTAGTTTTGCTTTATCTTAAGTGGAGTTACCCCTGACTATGAAAATGAAATTATCACTTATCAGCGCAGCTATTCTATCTACAAGCTTATTAATGAGCCCTGTAGCATCTTATGCAAAAATGCCAATTGCAGTAAATGGTCAACAACTACCAACTCTTGCCCCCATGCTAGAGAAAATATCTCCAGGTGTTGTAAGTATCCAAGTTTCAGGCTCAAAAGAAGTACGCCGCCGTGCAGATCCGCTTGAATACTTTTTTGGACAGCAACAGCCTCGCAGTCAAAAGCGTCAATTTAGTGGGTTAGGCTCTGGGGTAATTATTGATGCTGATGAGGGTTATGTAGTCACTAATAATCACGTAATCCAAGATGCCGAAAAAATGGTAGTAACCCTCGAAGATGGCCGTGAATTTGAAGCAACTAAAATTGGTACTGATACAGAATCAGACATCGCTCTTTTACAAATAGACGCTGATGACTTAACTGAAATAAAACTCGCAAATTCAGATAGTTTACGAGTGGGCGACTTTGCCGTCGCTATTGGTAACCCATTTGGACTTAGCCACACAGTTACATCTGGTATTGTTAGCGCTCTTGGCCGTAGTGGTTTACATATTGAGGGCTACGAAGATTTCATTCAAACCGATGCTGCTATCAACCAAGGCAACTCTGGTGGTGCACTAGTTAACTTAAACGGTGAATTGATTGGTATTAACACTGCTATTTTAGGTGCTTCTGGCGGTAACGTGGGTATTGGTTTTGCCATTCCATCAAACATGATGAAAAACTTAGTTGATCAAATTGTTGAACACGGTGAAGTACGCCGAGGGTCGCTGGGTATCTCTGGCCGCCCACTTGATGCAGGCCTTGCTAAGGCGCAGCAACTTGACGTTAAACAAGGTGCTTATGTAATGCAAGTAATGGACGACACTGCCGCAAGTAAAGCAGGTATAAAAGCAGGTGACGTAATTGTTAGCATTAATGGCGGTGATATTAGTGGTTTCCATGAACTACGCAGCAAAATTGCTACGCTAGGTGAAGGCCGCGAAATAAAACTTGGTATTTACCGCGATGGTAAAATTAAAACGGTAAAAGTAACTCTTGATGGTGCATCAGGTGTTACAGCGACTGGCGAAGAGCTGCATCCTGCGTTCCAAGGCGCGACACTTGAAAACGTGCAAAAAAATAGTAATAAAGGTGTTGAGGTTACGTCTGTAGACCCTCGCTCACCTTCTGCCCGTGTTGGCCTTGAAGAAGGTGATATTATTATGCAAGTGAATCGCCAACGAGTAGAGACTATTCGTGATATGAATAAGATTATCGAAAACACTAAAGGTAATATCGTACTTGGCGTACAACGTGGTCGTGAGTCTATATTTATTTTAATTCAGTAATAAATAGCACTATTAATGTAATAAAAATAACAGTGGCACTTGCCGCTGTTATTTTTTTTATGTCATCATAAAGAGATTGCTCACTTACATAATAAGAAAACTGTGCTGAAATTAATAAAATTTATTCTCCCCCCTTTATTTGCAGGTCTAAGTATTGCTTTTTTAGTGGTTTTTTTCAGCCCTAATATGCGAGCCGCCTTACTCCCTAATGTTCCCCTTCCAAGCGCGATGAGTGCGAGTCACCTGAGTTTTTCTGATGCAGTTAAACGAGCAGCTCCTTCTGTAGTTACTATTTTTTCAGAAAGCATTTCCAAAGAACCTCGTTATAAAAGAAAAAACACGGTACAAGAGCTAGGCTCTGGCGTCATTATGTCGCAAGACGGTTATATTCTTACTAACTACCATGTTGTGAATAATGCAGACCAAATTATGGTTATCTTAACCGATGGCCGACGCTTTTTTGATGTGCAACTAATTGGTTTTGATACCATTACTGATTTAGCCTTACTTAAAATCAATGCAGATCACCTCCCGGTGATTCCCGTAAACGATAGCTATGTATCAAATGTAGGCGATGTTGTACTTGCTATAGGCAACCCGCTTAACTTAGGGCAAACAATCACTCAAGGCATTATTAGTGCAACGGGTAAGCAAAAAATTACAGATAGCCCTTACAATAACTTATTGCAAATGGATGCAGCTATTAACGTGGGCAACTCCGGCGGCGCATTAGTTAACTCCAATGGTGATTTAGTCGGCATTACTTCTGCACAATTTAAAACGCGTGAGAACTTGAATATTCAAGGAATATTTTTTGCGGTTCCTTACTCACTTGCTAAAAAAGTGATGGGTAAACTCATTCGTCACGGTCGCGTTGTACGCGGCTATTTAGGCTTTGAAGGCACAGCAGTAGATAGTACCGGCAAGGAAGTAAACGACAGCCTAACGCCGGTTACCGGCATGCGCATTACTAATTTAGACCCTTTGGGGCCAGCATGGCAAGCGGGTATTGAAGAGCAAGATATCGTCATTAAAATTGCAGGGCTTTCGGTAGCAAACCCACAAAAAGTGCTTGAAAAAATAGGTAATACGGAGCCCGGTAAAGAAATAGAATTTGAGCTATACAGAGATGGGAAAATAGAAAAAATCATGGTGGTGGTAGCTGAACTTGAAACAAAGCTTTAATAAATAGTAATACCAATCGTCAATAAAAAAGTCGGATAGCAATTTGCGTATCCGACCTTTTTAAAATAGCTTAACTAGTTATCTACTTAGCTACTTCTACGTTTAATGTTTGCACCCAACGCACTTAGCTTATCTTCAATGCGCTGATAGCCTCTATCAACGTGATAAATACGGTCAACAACCGTTTCACCCTGTGCCACTATACCCGTTAAAATTAAACTAGCTGAAGCGCGTAAATCGGTTGCCATCACTTGCGCGCCCGTTAAGCTTTCAGTCTCACCACAAATTGCGGTATGCCCTTCTAAACGAATATTAGCGCCCATACGCTGCAACTCTGGTACATGCATAAAACGGTTTTCAAAAATCGTTTCTGTGATCGTTGCACTACCATTTGCTACTACATTTAATGCTGTAAACTGAGCTTGCATATCCGTAGGAAAACCTGGGTGTGGGGCTGTTTTAATATTCACGGCTTTAAGTTCTCGGCCGCGCATATCAAGATAAATACTGTCGTTATGCACTTCTAGATGTGCATTTGTTGCGCGTAACTTTTCAATCACAGGCTCAAGAGAATGAAAGTCAGTGTTTTTACAAAGTACTTCACCGCCTGCCATTGCTGCAGCGACTAAAAACGTCCCAGTTTCAATTCGGTCAGGTAAAATACTGTGTTCACAGCCAGCTAAATGCTCAACGCCTTCAACTTCAATGCGGCTAGTACCTGCACCTGTGATTTTAGCGCCCATAGCAATTAGGCAGTTAGCTAAATCAATTATTTCAGGCTCGCGTGCCGCATTATCAAGTATGGTTTTACCATCAGCGAGGGCCGCTGCCATTAATAGGTTTTCGGTAGCGCCTACACTTACCATTTCCATAAAAATTTCAGCGCCTTTTAAGCGACCATTTACCTTGGCATTAATATAACCATTTTCAACGTTTATTTGTGCGCCCATGCGCTCCAAACCTTGAATATGAATATCAACTGGGCGAGCGCCAATGGCGCACCCACCAGGTAAAGACACTTGAGCTTCACCAAAACGTGCAACTAGAGGTCCTAATGCAAGCACAGAGGCACGCATTTGCTTTACTAAGTCGTAAGGCGCTAATGTTTTATTAACCGTTGCACCGTCAATTACTAGGGTATCGCCCTGCCAATTAACATCTGCACCTAAAGTTTTTAATAAGGCTTCAGTGGTCACTATGTCGCGAAGACGCGGTACATTAGTAAATATACTTTTGCCATCAGCTAATAGTGAAGCAAATAAAATAGGCAGTGCGGCATTTTTAGCGCCCGAAATAGTCACTTCACCAGCAAGTGAAGTGCCACCTTGAATTACAAATTGATCCATTAGGAGGCCCTAGTTATTGCGGTAAAATGAATTTTTGTTCACGCTTCCACTCTACAGGAGTAAATGCACGAATAGATACTGCGTGAATTGTCCCATCTGAAATTGTATTCATTAATGGACCATAAACTAGCTGCTGCTTTTTAACTCGGCTTAAACCGTCAAAGCATTCGCCTACTGCAACAACTTCATAATGACTACCATTGGCTTTTACATGTACTTCAGCTAATTGAAGTTCTTCGCGTAATAATGTTTCGACTTGGCTAGTTTCCATAACTCTCACTCAAATAGGGTTGTAACCTGACCCAATTGCATTAAATTTTGCAATTGCTCAGGTAGGTTTTGCAATTCAAGGCGAATGCCTTGCTGCTTTAATTCTGCAAAAGAGTGAATTAACCAAGCTAAGCCTGCTGTGTCAACCCTTGATACTCCACTTAGGTCGAAATAGATGATTTTATGCTTAGTTAATAACTTATTGTTCAGAAGCTGTTCATCGCCAATTGAATTTCGAGTAAGCTCACCGCTTACTCCAAAATGTTGTCCATCAACTTGGCTTATTGCCAATTTAGTCATTCGAGTTACTGCCTCTAAACTGAACTGGTAGCTGACTCTTTTGCTCTAAAAGGTTACTTACATTATCAATACCTTGCTGACGCAAAATACCTTGCAGCTCGCTTTGCTTTGCATCCAGTAAACTAATACCTTCGGCAATCATATCGTACGCGCGCCATTCACCGTCGCGGTCTTCGCGTACTTTAAAATCGATTCTGATATCAGGTTTACCGTCTTCAATAATTTTAGTCTTAATAACAACGACGTCTTTACCTTTAAACGCTTGCTCTGCACCAAACTCAACTTTCTGGTTTGTGTATTGAGTAAATACACCTGCATAAGTAGCAACTAAGTACTCTCTAAATACACCAATAAAGCGTTGAATTTCTTTAATTGCTTTGGCCTTTTCAGCCTCGTCGGTAATTGCACGAACTTTAGATACTTCACTGCCAAGTACACGAAGTGCTGCATATTTATAGTCGATATAAGGCATTAATTCTTCTTCGACTATTACGCGAAGGTATTCTTGATCTTTAACAATTAATGGCTGATCTTTTTTAATGCGCGCAAATGTATTATCGGCAACTTGGCGTACCATTTTATTAGGATCGACTAATTTCACATCTGCTGCACTTACGCTTTGAGTTAGCGTCATTGTGCCAATTGCTACAATAGCTAAAAACTTTTTCAACATAATAATTACTCACTACCTTGGTTGAATAAAAACTGCCCGATTAATTCTTCAAGTACAATGGCAGACTTAGTATCAGTGATTGAATCGCCATCACCTAGTGCTTTACTTTCCACACCAAATAAATCGTCAATTGCTTCATCTTGCTTGTTTTCTGTCACTGTTTCGCCTAAACAACGTTGCTTAGCAGAATCTGGAGAAATTACAGGGTGAATACCTAAGTACTGCTCACCTAAAATACCCGACGTTAAAATAGAGATTGAGCTTGTGTCTGAAAAACGACATAAGTACTGTGCGTCAATGGTCATATTAACGACTGGTAAAAATTCTTGTGGGTGAACATAAATTGATTCAACACGACCAATTACAACACCACCTACTTTTACCGGCGCACGCGCTTTTAACGAGCCGATGTTTTCAAACTTGGCATTAAGCGTATATGTTTCGCCAGAGCCACTAATACCTGAATTGGCAACTTTAAGTGCAAGCATCGCAAAAGCTAAAATGCCAAGTGCTACAAAAAAACCAACTAAAATTTCTAATTTCCGTGAATTCATTATCTATACCCTATTAGCTGGTAAACATTACCGCTGTCAAAATAAAGTCAAAACCTAAAACTGCTAATGACGAATGAACAACCGTTTCGGTGGTTGCTTTGCTGATCCCTTCAGAGGTCGGCACACAGTCATATCCTTTATAAAGCGCAATCCAGGTCACCACTATGGCAAATACAAAACTCTTAATAATACCGTTTAGTATGTCTTGCTGAAACGACACTTGTGATTGCATGATTGACCAAAAGCTACCTGTATCAACCCCAAGCCAATCTACCCCCACTAAGTGAGCGCCTATGATTGCTACGGCTGAAAATATTAAGGCAAGCAATGGCATGCTTATAAAGCCTGCCCAAAAGCGCGGTGCAATAATTCGTTTTAGCGGGTCGATTGCCATCATCTCAAGTGATGAAAGTTGCTCTGTTGCTTTCATTAAACCAATTTCGGCAGTTAATGCGCTACCTGCGCGACCTGCAAATAATAATGCAGTAACAACTGGGCCCAATTCCCGCAATAAACTCAGTGCCACTAACGGCCCTAAACTATCCTCAGCGCCATAACCAACTAATACGGTGTAACCTTGTAGAGCCAACACCATGCCGATAAACAAACCCGACACCATAATAATGAGTAACGATTGCGAACCGACCATATAAAGTTGGCGAACAAGTAATGGTGTGCCTTTTTTAAAATTAGGAACATGCGCAAGCGCACTAAACAGCATATAAGCCGAACGGCCAAGAGCCGCAAAACGTCCTAGCGTTTTATGCCCTAGCTTTTGAAATAAATCCAACATTATGCTTTTTCTCCAAGCAGTTCATCTGCATAAGCTTGAGCCGGAAAATGAAATGGTACTGGGCCATCCGACAAGCCTTTTAAAAACTGTTGAACTAAAGGAGATTCATGATTGCGCATTTCATCAGGAGTACCACAACCAATTACACCTTGATCGGCGATAATTATAACGTGATCGGCAATACTCATTACCTCTGTCACATCGTGTGTCACAATTAAAGACGATAAACCCAATACTTCGTTAATCGACTTAATTAACTTAACCAATACGCCCATTGAAATAGGATCTTGTCCTGCAAATGGTTCATCGTACATGATTAGCTCTGGATCAAGTGCTATAGCGCGCGCAAGTGCAGCACGCCTTGCCATACCACCCGATAACTCAGAGGGCATTAAATCTTTAGCGCCACGTAGCCCAACCGCTTGCAATTTCATTAATACAACTAATCGAATAAGGTCTTCACTTAGCTTTGTGTGCTCTCTTATAGGAAACGCAATGTTGTCAAATACCGACATATCAGTAAACAGCGCACCACTTTGAAAAAGCATGCTCATTTTAGTACGTGCTTCGTATAACTCTTTACGAGACATTTTAGGAATGCTGCCACCTTCAAATAAAATATCACCTGAATCTGGTTTAAGCTGACCACCAATTAAACGCAACATAGTGGTTTTGCCAATTCCGCTTGGCCCCATGATCGCAGTAATTTTACCTTTAGGAACGCTAAAACTCATATTTTTATATATGGTTCTATTGCCTCTCGAAAAGCTAACATCCTTGACTTCTACTATTGATTGCGACAAGTCGCTCTCCATAAAAATGTTCACTAGTGCACCTATTTTAAAGCTTTTTTGTCAAAGATGGAAAAAACAATTCGTAAGATTTTGTAATACACCCATGAAAAGGATTATAAGACTCGCTCAAAACAGCTTAACCCCGGCTTAAATTTTTAAATTAGCTGTTTAAAAGCAGCATTGTTACGCAGTTGACCTTACTCTTTTATTTATACTTTCATCTTAGCTTTTGTTACTATTCGCGCCATCCGTATTTTGTATAACTGGCTTAACACAATGGTTACCTCGTTTGTTATTTTAATTCTTGGTTTTGCAGCTCTTGTTTGGAGTGCCGATAAGTTTGTTTATGGGGCTGCGGCTCTTGCTAAAAACTTTGGTGTACCTACACTTATTGTTGGTTTGACCGTTGTAGCCATGGGCTCTTCAGCCCCTGAAATGATGGTTTCAGCCTCTGCCGCTTTGGCTAACAAAACCGACACAGCCGTTGGCAATGCTGTTGGCTCTAATATTACAAACATTTTACTTGTGTTAGGTATCACTGCTCTATTTCGCCCTCTTTCAGTTTCATCTAGTACGTTAAAACGTGAAATGCCATTAGTGATGCTCGTATCTTTAGCTACTTGGTATGTGTTCTCAGATAACTACTTTTCATTTAGTGAAGGTGTTGCGCTTTTAGTTGGCTTTATCGTATTCATCGGTGGGTTAATCATTGTATCTATGCGTGCAAAAAACCAAGATGACCCATTTGTCTCAGAAGCCTGCGACGATGTACCAAACGATGTACCTACTAAAAAAGCGGTATTTTGGTTAATTGTCGGCATGATACTCCTGCCGGTTAGTTCTCATTTTTTAATCGGCTCAGCTGTTGATATTGCTAAATACTTCGGCTTAAGCGACTTAGTCATTGGTTTAACAATTATTGCCATTGGTACTAGCTTGCCTGAACTTGCCGCCTCGGTTGCAGGCGTACTTAAAAATGAAGATGATTTAGCACTAGGTAATATTGTTGGCTCAAACATATTTAATATTTTAGCTGTATTACCTCTAGCAGGTATTATTAATCCTTCAGCAATTGATCCATCGTTAGTAAGCCGAGATATATTAATTATGATTGGTGCAACACTTGCTCTTATTATTATGTCATTGAACTTTAGAGGCACCCAGCGTATCAATAGGGTAGAAGGCGGCTTATTGCTAATAGCGTTTTTGGGTTACCAAGGGTATATTTTTAGTCAAGTAGGGTAAATGATGGCAACGCTAAACTTTATTGAACAAGGCCTTCGCGTTTTAGATGTTGAGCGCCAAGCACTTAGTGATATTGCACAATATGTAGATGAAAATTTTCATAACGCGTGCCAATTAATGTACGACTGTGAAGGCCGTATTATTGTTATTGGCATGGGAAAATCAGGCCATATTGGCAATAAAATAGCGGCAACCCTTGCAAGCACTGGCAGCCCTGCGTTTTTTGTTCACCCTGGTGAAGCAAGTCATGGTGATTTAGGTATGATCACTAAAAATGACGTGGTTATGCTTATTTCTAATTCAGGGGAAACCAGCGAAGTTTTAAATATCATTCCGGTTTTAAAACGACTTGGTGCCAAAATGATAGCGATGACTGGCAATACACAATCAACAATGGCAACCCTTGCTAATGTACATGTGTGCATTAAAGTAGAAAAAGAAGCTTGTTCATTGGGTTTAGCCCCTACATCAAGTACCACTGCAACGCTTGCGATGGGCGATGCCATGGCAGTTGCATTATTAGAAGCTCGCGGCTTTACAGCTGATGACTTCGCGCTATCTCACCCAGGTGGTAGTTTAGGCAAGCGCTTATTACTTACTTTAAAAGATGTTATGCACAGCGGCGCAAATACACCTATTATTGATGTTTCACAAACAGTTAAAGATGCTCTAATAGAAATGTCAGCTAAAGGATTAGGTATGACAGCCATTGTTGATGAAAATCAGCAACTCGTAGGGTTATTTACCGATGGTGACTTACGTCGCATTTTAGAACAAAGAATTGATATTCATACAACACAAATAGATGTTGTTATGACTAAGTCATGCACTACAGCTACGCAAGATATTTTAGCCGCTGAAGCGCTCAATATTATGGAACGTAAACGTATAAATGGCCTAATCGTCGTCAATGAGAAAAACCAACCTATTGGCGCATTAAATATGCAAGACCTATTGAAAGCAGGAGTGTTATAAATGCAATTTGAAGAACTCTATCAACCGCTGAGCGATGATGCAAAAGCACGCGCTAAAAAAGTAAAACTACTTATATGCGATATTGATGGTGTATTTTCTGATGGCCGTATTTACCTTGGCAATCAAGGTGAAGAGCTAAAAGCATTTAATACAAAAGATGGTTTTGGCATTAAAGCACTTATAAACAGTGGCTTTGAAGTAGCTGTTATTACTGGTCGTCATTCACAGATAGTACAACAACGTATGAACAGCTTAACCGTACAGCATATTTATCAAGGCCAAGAAAATAAGCTCATTGCCTATCAAGAATTAAAAGATAAACTCAACCTTAGCGATGAACAAATTGCTTATATTGGTGATGACGGTCCTGACATGCCTGTTATGGAGTTAGTAGGCTTTGCCGTTGCAGTAAATGATGCCCACCCACTTATTAAGCGTTTGTCACACTATGTAACGCAAATGCCTGGTGGTTTTGGTGCTGTGAGAGAACTCACCGATTTGCTCATGCTTGAAAATGGTAAAGCATTGACTACACAAGGCACTAGTTCATGAATGCAGCGCGCATAATATTAAGCGTTTTATTCATTAGCTGTATGGTTTGGCTTTGGTACCCTTATTTTACACAAACAAATATTGTGCCTCAGGCTGAGCCTGAAGTTATTGCTAAGCCTGATTACATAGCTATTGAGCTCAAACAGACAGCCTATGATGAGCAAGGTAAAATTAGCCACAAAGTCACTGCGGCTAAAATGGAGCTATACCAGCAATTAGGTTTCACGTTTTTCGAAAAACCCATTTTTACTTTATATAACGAACAACAAACGTGGCAAATAAATGCAGACGAAGCAACATTATACGAAGATAAACAATTAATTTTAGAAGGTAATGTGGTTGCCAAAAACTTAACCGATAACGCCATGATAGACAAAATCAATGCTGATAATATTCAGGTTGATATAAAGTTATTAACAATGCGTTCGGAGCAACCCGTCATTATCACTGGACCCAATTTAAAAATCACCGGTAAAGGCCTAGAAGCCGACTTAAAAACCGAAGTGATAAAACTAATTAACCATACGCGAACCATATATTATGACCAATAAAATATTAAAATCACTTATTATTCCTACACTTATACTAGCGTTTAATAGTAGTGCAGCAGAGCAAAACACGCAACCTGCTGCCAATCAAATTTCAATAAGCGCCGATAAGCAAGAAGGTCAATTAAAAGCTAATGTCGGAATTTTTGAGAAAAACGTTGAAATTATTCACGGTAACCGCCGTATCACAGCCGACCGCTTAGAAGTACATAAACGCGATGAACTTGGTGATAATAAACAATTATTAATTGCTACAGGTAGCCCTGCGCACTTTGAAGAAAAGCAATCAGATGGCACGACTATGAGCGCCAGTGCTGACGAAGTACGTTATGATGTATCTAAGCGTTTTTTAACGCTTGTTGGTAATGCACAAGTATCGCAAGCCGGACAAAAAATAAATGCTAAAAGCATTACCTACGACATAGAGCAGCAGCTCATCAGTGCCGAAAAAGATGAAAACTCAACTGACCGCGTTCACACAATTTTAGTACCGATCGAAACTAAAAAAAGTAAAAAAGGCGATAAAGGTCAACCATGAGCACATTAAAAGCAGAACTATTGGCAAAAAGCTATAAAGGTCGTGAAGTTGTAAAAAACGTCGGCCTTGAAGTACAAGCTGGCAGTATAGTTGGCTTACTTGGCCCTAACGGTGCTGGTAAAACAACGACTTTTTATATGATTGTAGGGCTTGTTCCTAGCGACAAAGGTAAAATATCTATTGATGATAACGATATTACTCTTTTACCTATGCATAGTCGTGCTAGATTAGGCATAGGCTACTTACCACAAGAGTCATCGATTTTTAGAAAGCTGACTGTTTATCAAAACTTAATGGCCATTTTAGAAACGCGCAAAGAACTAAATAAACAAGCCAGAGAAGACACGCTCAATAACTTATTAGATGAATTTAGCATACAACACATTCGTGATAGCCAAGGTATGGCATTATCGGGTGGAGAGCGTCGTCGTGTAGAAATAGCACGTGCGCTGGCAGCCGATCCTAAATTTATATTACTGGATGAACCGTTTGCCGGTGTTGACCCTATTTCGGTATTAGATATAAAGAAAATAATAGAACATCTTAAAAATCGTGGGATTGGAGTATTAATTACCGACCATAACGTAAGAGAGACCCTTGATGTTTGTGAAAAAGCCTACATTGTTTCTCATGGGGAGCTGATTGCATCAGGTACTCCAGAACACGTATTAAATGATAAAACAGTACGCGATGTTTACTTAGGCGAGCAATTTAGGCTGTAACATTTACGCCATGTCTTTAAGCATCTGCTAGTATTAATTATAACAACATAAAAGGATTGTTAGAGATACATGAGGCAATCACTACAGCTGCGCATGGGCCAGCAACTTACAATGACTCCACAGTTGCAACAAGCTATTCGTTTGTTGCAACTCAGTACATTGGATCTCCAGCAAGAAATACAAGAAGCTCTCGACAGTAATCCACTATTAGAGGTTGAAGAGGCAGACTATTCTGAAGACGCTGCTGGTAAAAACGAGCAAAAAGCTGATACCGATGACATAACTGTTAGCGCATCTGCTGATGATGCTCCGAGCGAATATGAACAAGATACTGGTGAAGCACTTGCAAAAGACACGCTAAGTGACGACATGGCTATGGATGTTAGTTGGGATGAGTACATGAGTGCCGCTCCTGCAGCCTCATCAGGTCCAATGCCTGAAGACGAATCAATATACCAAGGCGCCTCTACTGAAACGCTCCATGAGTATTTAATGTGGCAATTACAACTAACGCCATTTAGCCCTACCGATGAAGCCATCGCTATTGCGATTGTAGAGGCCGTCGATGATTCAGGTATTTTAACATTAAGCTGCGAAGAGATTTTAGAAAGCTTTAATCAAGAAAACGAAGATGATAACGAAGTCGAACTTGATGAAATTGAAGCCGTATTAAAACGCATTCAACTGTTTGATCCTGTTGGTATTGCTGCACGTAGTTTACAAGAGTGTTTGTGTATTCAGCTTAATCAATTTGATAAAGAAACACCTTACATTAATGAAACGAAAATGATTTTAACCGAGCATATTGATCTATTAGCAGCTCGCGACTATCGTACATTAATGAAAAAAACTAAGCTCAAAGAAGAAGAGCTTAAAGAAGTGATGACACTAATACATACTCTCAACCCAAAACCTGCAGATACTATTGTAAGGGAAGAATCTGAGTATGTTATTCCTGATGTGTCAGTTAAAAAAATTAAAGGCCGCTGGGTTGTCGAATTAAACCCAGATAGCATGCCTAAAATTCGTGTTAATAGCCAATACGCGGCAATGTCTCGCACTGTAAAATCAAGTGGCGACAGCCAGTTTATTCGCTCACATTTACAAGAAGCTAAATGGTTTATTAAAAGCTTAGAAAGTAGAAACGACACGCTATTAAAAGTTACTAATTGTATTGTTAAGCAACAACAAGGCTTTTTTGAACATGGCCCTGAAGCCATGAAACCAATGGTTTTAAATGATGTCGCTGAAATGGTAGAAATGCACGAATCGACAATTTCGCGTGTGACTACTCAAAAGTACATGCATACACCCCGTGGTATATTTGAGCTTAAATATTTTTTCTCAAGCCATGTAAGTACTGAAAACGGTGGTGAATGTTCATCTACAGCAATACGTGCGCTTATCCGAAAATTAATCGCAGCAGAAAACTCAGCAAAACCATTGAGTGATAGCAAAATAGCGGATATATTGGCTGAGCAAGGAATTAAAGTAGCAAGACGTACAATCGCAAAATACCGTGAATCTCTTGCTATTCCACCGTCAAATCAGCGTAAAAGTCTGATTTAAGACGCTAAACTAAGAGGGTAATGCTTATGCAACTAAACTTAACTGGTCGTCACGTAGAATTAACCGATTCACTAATAGACTATATTAATACTAAATTTGCGAAGCTTGAAAGACACTCTGATCATATTAATAATGTTCATGTCATTCTCGATGTAGAAAAATTAAATCAAAAAGCAGAAGCCACAATACACGTAAGCGGTGCTGAGCTATTTGCCTCTACAGAACATCAAGATATGTATGCCGCTATTGACTCGTTGATCGACAAGCTCGATCGCCAAGTAATCAAACACAAAGAGAAGCTTGCTCGACACTAATATGATGAAATTAAGTTCACTTATATGCCAGGACTGCAGCAAAGCTGCGGTCCTTTTTAATAGCAAAAAAAGAATTTTAGAGTTCATTAGCGAACTTGCTCACGACAAACTTCCGTATTTACCGCAACAAGATATTCTTAATGCTTTAATGAGCAGAGAGAAATTAGGTAGTACAGGTATAGGGCGTGGCATTGCTATTCCTCATGGAAGAATGAGCGGTGCAGAAGAGCCTTTGGCTTTAGTGCTCGTTAGCGAAACTCCAATAAACTTTGATGCAATCGATAATCGCCCTGTTGATATTTTTGTCGCACTCATCGTACCAGATGGCGATAACCAGCAGCACTTAAAGACTCTAGCAACCATTGCTGATAAACTAAACAACAAAGATTTTTGTAAACAGTTACGCAGTGCAAAATCTGATACTGAGCTTTACCAAGTTATTGTCGATCAATCATAGTTTTATAAAGGGTGTTAAATGGAGTTAATTATCATAAGCGGCCGTTCTGGTTCTGGAAAGTCGGTTGCTTTGCGCGTTGTAGAAGATTTAGGTTATTATTGCGTAGATAATATTCCAGTAAACCTACTACCTTCATTAGTTCGCAGTGTGTCTGATAGCTACGATAAAATTGCTGTTAGCATAGATGTGCGCAACATCCCTAAAGAACAAGATGAATTTAACGATATTCTTGAATACTTGCCTGGCTTTGCAAACCCTACGTTGTTTTATTTAGATAGCGACGATCAGACATTGATCAAACGCTTTTCTGAAACACGCAGATTACACCCACTATCAATAGACTCGTTGCCCCTTGATTTAGCCATCAAAAAAGAAAAAGAATTACTTGA
Organism: Pseudoalteromonas sp. APC 3691; assembly: GCF_030408135.1. Classification (NCBI taxonomy): domain Bacteria; kingdom Pseudomonadati; phylum Pseudomonadota; class Gammaproteobacteria; order Alteromonadales; family Pseudoalteromonadaceae; genus Pseudoalteromonas; species Pseudoalteromonas sp. APC 3691. Next base: position 87,125 of record NZ_JASDCB010000007.1, read on the forward strand.
TGTATTAACCACTCGCGCCAACTTTATGATAGATACGACTGATTTAAGTGTTCATCAACTCGCTGAATCTATTCGTGAAAAGATTTTAGGTAAAAAAGATAAGCAACTGATTGTCACATTTGAATCATTTGGTTTTAAACACGGTATACCAAAAGAAGCAGACTACGTATTTGATGCACGCTTTTTACCAAATCCACACTGGGAACCAGAGTTAAAGCCTTTAAATGGGTTAGATCAACCGGTTAAAGACTATTTAGCTAATCACAGCATAGTGCAAAAATTCACATGGCAAATTCAAACATTTGTACAAACGTGGTTACCACATTTAGAACGAAATAACCGCAGTTATTTAACCATTGCTATTGGGTGTACAGGCGGGCAACATCGCTCTGTGTATTTAGCGCAAACTATCGGTGAAAGTTTCGCAATGACACATCCCAATGTAAAAATTCGCCATCGCGAGCAAGAAAAATAATATAGCTGAATAATCACCTGTTCAGCTTAGGTAGAGTAAGTTATGCATTGTGAAGATACCTTTTTAATAAAAAACAAATTAGGCTTACACGCCAGAGCAGCTACTGTGCTTGCGCAATTAGCAGTACAATTTGATGCGACAATCACATTATTCCAAGATGACAAAGAAGCAGCAGGCGATAGCGTACTTGCACTAATGTTACTTGAAAGTAGCCAAGGAAAAGAAGTTAAAGTTGTTTGTAAAGGCCCTGATTCTGAGCAAGCTTTACACGCTGTTGGAGAATTAATAGCACAACGCTTTAATGAACAAGAATAACCTGTTTTATAAAAACAATATTCGCATTACTAATGCTTCAATTAAAACAGATATATAAAATAGATAGGTTAGTAACGCCAGTTAACTCACCTCCCCCCCATAAAGTAATATAACAATTTATAAAGGACGCCAATGCCTGAAGCTTTTGAACAAGATTACCCACTACAGCAACTAAAACAGGTGACGAAGTCACTCAATAGTGGTCAATTTGTTCAAGTTAGGCGCATGCTCGCAAAAACGGCTCCTTGTGATACCGCATTATTATTAGAATCATCACCGCATAAAATTCGCCGACTGCTTTGGCAATTGGTCGATCCTGATGTGCAGGGTGATGTTCTTGAAGAACTCTCAGAAGATGTTCGTTTAGGCATTATTGCCCAAATGGAACCTAAGCACATTGCAGCCGCAACAGAAGATATGGGCCACGATGACTTAGGTGAAGTATTACGTAGTCTGCCGGACACCGTTTATAAAGACGTTGTTAGCGCGATGGACATTCAAGACCGTGAACGTGCAACACAAGCACTGTCATATCAAGAGCGTTCTGCTGGCGCGCTAATGAACACCGATACGGTGACCATTCGCCCTGATGTTACGCTTGATGTTGTACTTAGGTATATTAGGCTACGTGGCGAGTTACCAGAAGGTACCGATGACTTGTACGTTGTTGATAAGCATAACTGCTTTATAGGCGCTTTATCGCTGAGTACATTATTAACTAACCCGCCAGAAAAGATTGTTCGCGATTTAATGGATGAAGATTGTGAATCCATTCCAATCTCAATGGATGAAAGTGAAGTCGCGCAATTATTTGAACGTCATAATTGGATATCGGCCCCCGTAGTCGATGATAACGATCAGCTCCTTGGTCGTGTCACGATCGATGACATCGTTGACGTAATCCGAGAAGATGCTGAGCATAGTTTATTGGGCTTAGCCGGTCTTGATGATGAAGAAGATACCTTTGCGCCAGTACTAAAAAGCTCTAAAAAACGCTCAGTTTGGTTAGGTGTCAACTTACTAACTGCACTTGCAGCTGCTTTTGTAGCTAGCTTTTTTGAAGGTACTTTAGATGTGCTCCCTATTTTGGCAGTACTTAACGGCATTGTCCCTTCTATGGGTGGTGTTGCAGGTAGCCAATCATTAACGCTTGTTATTCGTGGTATTGCGGTAGGTCATATTAATCAAACTAACCAACGTTTCTTAATGATGAAAGAGCTTGCTATTGGCGCGTTAAACGGCGTTTTATGGTCGTTGTTAATAGCAGGTGTTATTGCCCTATGGCAGTGGGACTTTATGCTTGGTGGCGTACTCGCCTTCGCTATGTTTATGAACTTAGTGGTGGCAGGTGTTGCTGGTGCGAGTATCCCTATTATTCTTAAAAAGATGAATATAGATCCCGCTCTTGCAGGTAGTGTAGTTTTAACTACAATTACAGACATTGTGGGTATATTCGCCTTTTTAGGTACTGCTACCTGGTTGCTGGTTTAAATTAGAAACTTTTGCAAATAACTAAAGTAAAAAACACTTAGAGTAAAGCTGCAACTATGACAACGGATACCAAAAATAAAAAAGACACACCTAAAAAAACGCCAAAACAAAAAGGCTTATCAATATTAAAAAGTGTGTTGATATATGGTTTCATATTTTTCATCATTTATACTGCAGCCAATTGGTGGCGACAACCAGTCATGCCAGCCAACCCTCAATTGCAATTAACCAGCTATCAAGAGCAAAACATTGATCTAGCAGCAATGAGCCAAGATAAACCAACACTTGTCTATTTTTGGGGAACTTGGTGCCCTGTTTGCAGTATTACCTCCCCTGCTATAAACGAACTCGCAAACGAAAATAATTACCCTGTGGTGAGCATCGCAATAAAATCAGGTTCTGATCAAAAACTACATGAGTATCTAAATGAGCAAGGCTACAGTTTTACCACTGTCAACGATCAACACGGTGAGATATTTGCCGATTGGCAGGGGCAAGTCACGCCTTCCTATATAATTTTAAAAGATAATAAAATGACGCAAGGGCTAACAGGTATTCAGCCGTTATGGTCACTTAAATTACGTTTGTGGTTAGCATCAACGTTTTAAAAAACTAACTAGAAATATATAGGCTCTAAATACGCGCTATCTTAAGGGGCGTTTCTAAAAGCTCGCTCTTTATTACCTACAATAATATAGCCAATAAAGAGCAAGGTTTACTTAATTTACGCATTAAAAGAGTTTAAAAACCCTTAGCGTAATTAAATTAAACTAATCTACTAGTTATTAATAGATTGAATCACTAACGTGTACTTTGACGATTACCGCCTACTTTTGGTTTAGTGTTTGCCTTTTTAAATTGGCTAAAACCGGTATGTCGCGTTAGTGCAGGACGTCCGCCTTTACTGCCACCTTTACCTGCTTTTTCATCACGCCCTTCTTCAGGCACTAAACAGTTAGGCCCTTTACCAATTAAATTAGCTTTACCCATTTTACGCAGTGCTTCACGTATCATCGGCCAACCTGCTGTATCATGGTAGCGTAAAATAGCTTTATGTAATCTACGTTGGCGAGCACCTTTAGGTACTGGAACAACTTCTGTATTGTTTTTTATATTACGTAAAGAGTTCATTTCTGTGTGGTAAATAGTCGTCGCATTAGCCATCGGTGATGGGTAAAAATTTTGTACCTGATCAAGCTTAAAGTCGTTTGATTTAAGCCATAAAGCCATGTTTACCATGTCTTCATCTTTTGTCCCTGGGTGAGCAGATATAAAGTAAGGAATTAAATACTGCTTTTTACCGGCTTCTTTAGAGTACTTATCAAATAATTCTTTAAATTGATCGTACGCCCCCATACCTGGTTTCATCATTTTTGATAATGGACCATCTTCTGTATGCTCTGGCGCTATTTTTAAGTAGCCACCTACATGATGCGTTACTAATTCTTTAACGTAACGCGGGTCGCGTACAGCTAAGTCGTAACGAACACCAGAAGCAATCAATACCTTTTTGATACCCTTAACTTCACGTGCTTTTTTGTATAAGTCTATTGTTGGCGTATGATCTGTATCCATATGCTTACAAATTTCAGGATACACACATGATAAACGTCTACAGGTACTTTCTGCCTTTTTGCTAGTACAACGCAGTTTATACATATTTGCCGTTGGGCCACCTAAATCAGAGATAACACCAGTAAAACCGGGTACCTTATCTCTAATCTGTTCAATTTCTTCAATAATTGATTCTTGCGAACGACTTTGAATAATACGCCCTTCATGCTCCGTAATTGAGCAAAACGAACAACCTCCAAAACAGCCGCGCATAATATTAACTGACGTTTTTATCATGTCGTAAGCAGGAATTTTAGAGTCGCCGTAACTTGGGTGAGGAATACGCTGATACGGTAAACCAAACACAGCATCCATCTCATGTGTTTCTAATGGGTATGCTGGCGGGTTTACCCAAATAGAACGATCGCCGTGTCGCTGAAACAGTGCTCTTGCACAACCAGGATTTGTTTCTTGATGTAGAATACGCGAAGCGTGGGCGTATAAAGGTTTGTTAACACTTACTTGCTCATAAGCAGGTAACTTAACGTAAGTTTTTTCCCATGGCTTAGGTCGCGCAGGCTGAACCATAATCGGTTTTGCAGCTTCTGCTTTTAAATCTATACCGGCTTGTTTAAATTCAGATTTACTACAGCCAACATCATCAGCGCCGTATGGATTTGGAATTGGATCAATTTTACCAATTTTATCTATAGCGGTGGAGTCACTTCCACGCCAACCTGGTAAAGGTTCTTTTCTGATAACAGCCGTGCCGCGAATATCTTGAATAGTATCCATTGTTTCGCCTGCGGCAATACGGTGTGCAACTTCAACTAACGGACGCTCTGCGTTACCGTAAATTAAAATATCAGCTTTTGCATCAAACAAAATACTACGACGTACTTTTTCTTGCCAATAGTCGTAATGAGCTATACGACGAAGACTCGCTTCAATACCACCAATAACAATTGGTATTCCTTTGTATGCTTCACGGCATTTTTGCGAGTAAATCATTACGGCGCGATCTGGACGTTTACCACCTACGTTATCTGGCGTGTAAGCATCATCGTGGCGCATACGCTTTTCAGCTGTATAGCGGTTAATCATCGAATCCATGTTGCCAGCTGTTACACCAAAAAATAAATTCGGTCTGCCTAGTTCCATAAATGCATCTTTAGAGTCCCATGCTGGCTGGGCGATAATACCTACTCTAAAACCTTGCGCTTCAAGTACACGGCCAATTACCGCCATACCAAAACTAGGATGATCGACGTACGCGTCGCCACTAATTATTATTATGTCGCAGCTATCCCAGCCAAGTGCATCCATTTCTTCACGTGTAGTTGGTAAAAATGGCGCGGTGCCATAACATTCAGCCCAGTATTTAGGGTATGAAAATAAGGCGCGCTTAGCTTTGAGTGTGCTCATAATTGTGGCCGTAGAATAACAAAAGGCGCGAATTATACCCTACTAAATTGTTTATATATACAAAGTAGTCAAAGCATATCGCGCCTTAAATTCTAAATCGTTCATTATCTTGAATAATAAAAATAGCCTTTCTTAAGCGTTTATTTATAAGTTCGATTTTTAAAATAAGTATGCATACATAAAACACTCCCCAAATCTTTAAGCAATTTTACTGATTCTATGCTTCACATCTTATTGGTTCATTTTACAAAACCAAGAAATGTAGAATCAAAACTTTCAACAAGTGTATTTATTTCATAGCTTCATTAAAAATATAGCTCTAACAGTATTCATGCAACTAAGTAACAATTAATAAATTATTTTTGGTTTATAATCTAATTCATACTATAGTCCATTAATAAAAGTTGTTGTATTTCAGCTCAAAAAACGAATAAAGGTGTGCTTATTAAGCTATTAAAAATATTAATTAAAGGCGTACTGTTATTACTATTAGTACTCGTACTGACAGGGCTGATACTCCCTCAAAGCTATAGTGTGAATAAAACAATTGAAATCAATGCAAATATAGAAGTAGTAAAGCCGCTTGTCACCGACTTTAGTCAATGGCAAAAATGGTCTCCGTGGGAAAAAGTAGACTCCAGCATACGCTTTTCTTTGGGCGAACCCAGTTCTGGCTTAGGGGCTCATCAGTCTTGGAAAGGGAAATGGGGTTATGGTGAAATGATCATAACTTCGGTAAGCCAAAATAAGATCAGCTTTAACATACTTTTAAATACTGAACATATTATCAGAGGAACATTTAATTTTAGTGAGCAAAACGGTATTGTTACTTTAATATGTAACATTGAAGGGCAAACAACCACTCCTTTAATATCTGGCTACACCGCAATTTTGAGCGAGTATGTGCTGCGCAATACAGTGTCTCTGGGATTAAATAACCTTAAAACTGTTGCTCAGCTTAGTCATTCACAAAGGACAATGCACAGCCATGACAGTCAAGACAGCACAGGCGAGAATTAATCTTGCCAACATCATCGAATCCTTACTTGGTTACCCTATAACAAAAGTAGGTAATAATGGTGTACTACCTACTAATGAGCAAAGTTACGATATTAAGGGCCAAATTAAGCCGCTTTATCATATTAACAGTGAAAACTCTGTTTTAGCTCGCGCTCAAAAACGCCAAGATTTATTACTTATTAAACAACAACAAAATATAGAGTCAATTTTAGCAATGGCTATGGGGTTTTGCCCTGATGTAGCAAGTAGTAAACAGCCCGATGTTGATTGGGTAGAGCATTTTATAGCGCTGTGTGAAGATACTTCTAATGAATCAATGCAAATTTTATGGGCAAAAATTTTAACAGGAGAAACACTTAACCCTGGTACGTTTTCAATTAAAAGCCTACAAACCTTAAAACATATGACACAGCGAGAAGCAGACTCTTTGCAAAAATGTGTGTCGCTCTCAGGCTATAACGAAAAAGACGACAGCCACTTTATATTACTCGGCTTTTACAAAAAACCATCGTTGTTTGATTTGCTACGAAAAGGCAATAAAGTATCTTTAAATTTAGGAAAAACGGGTATTAGCTTTCCTGATATTTTAACGCTCATGGATCTTAATTTACTGTATAGAAAAGAAATTGAATCTGCAGTGCTTAAAGCAGGGCAAGAACTTACCCTTTCATTTTTATCGCAAAAAGTAACGTTAAAAGCAAAGAGTAGTGATTTGGTATTAAGCTATTACAAATTTACTCAAACAGGTGATGAGCTATCTAAACTCATTAATTTCCCTGTCAATAAGGTCTATAAGCAGTTGATTAATAATGCGCTAGAGGGAGAGTTTGATTTAGCGTGGCACGCAATAAAATAATATGCCACGCTTTGTTTAATTAGAAAATACTAATTAAAAATGAACCTGAATACCCGCAAATGGGCCAGATGCATCAATATCAGTAGTAATATCATCTACATCATCAAGTTCTAATACCATAGAGCGGTAACCGGCTTTAACAGCAACATCTACTGCTAGGTTATCAATAAGTTCCCACGCTACGCCTACTTGGTAATCTTGTACTTTGCTATCGTCAATAGCCAAAAAGCTACCTTCAAAAAATACACTTAAACCAGTAAATGGTAAGCCAGCTTCGGCACGGCCGTATGCAAGAGGAACAAAACCAGAGAAGTCTACAGTTTCAGTTTGAGAAAGATCTTCTTCACTATCATATCTTACTGTAATTTCACCGTCGAACTGCTTAACATTCAAACCTAAGTCAATTGAGATTAAATCGTTATCAAATATTTCGTAATAAAAAATATAATCAATGTGCGATAAATCACTAAGAGTATTTACTTCTCTACCTTTAGCAAAATTACTGCCATTAAAGCTAAACGTATCATCGATAACCGCAGAACCATTAAGCTCAAGCTCTGTGTACTTTAATTTGATATTTGGTACTAACGGCACTGGGTGCTCAAGCGCCGCGTAGTAACTTACAAAAGTCTCATCTTCAAAATCAAAATCTTGAGATGATTTATCTTTATAAGAAAATTGGCCATCGCTATCTGACTTCCATCCATCAACACCTACGTATAAACCTAGTAGAGTGTCAGCTTGCGCTGCCGGTGCTAAACATGCCATTGAAAGGGCTGCTGCTAAACAATACTTTTTCATTTTTTATCCTTGAGCTAGTAGTTCGCTAAGTTCGATTAAAGCCGCATTGGCTCTAGAAATATAATTTGCCATAACTAAAGAGTGGTTAGCAACATAGCCAAAACCATTCCCGTTTAAAATAAGTGGGCTCCATACTGTTTCTTGAGTTGCCTCAAGTTCACGTATGATTTGTTGAACGCTTACACGTGCATTTTTCTTTTCAAGTACATCATTAAAGTCATACTCTATCGCTTGTAAAAAATGTAGTAACGCCCAAGTAGCACCGCGCGACTCGTAAAATACATCGTCAATTTCTAACCACGGTGTTCTTACTTGCTGCTGCAGTGGAGCAAGAGTTGCTTGTTTATTAGATGAATTACCCGCTAAATCGGTGTTCACTTTTTCTTGGCCTACACTGGCACTTAAACGCTGGCTTAAACTACCTAAACGTTTTTCAGCTTCTTTAAGCCAACTACGTAAGTTATCTGCTCGTGCATAAAATTGACTATCACGCTCATGCTCGTTAGCAATTTGTCCACGGTATACCATTAAGTAGTCAATACCTTTTTGATACTCACCTTCAGCACTTGGCCATGCCCATGCTTCAGAGCTTATATTAAACTGTGGCTGCGCCTTTTTAAGTGCTTCATGTTCCGTAGACTGTGATTGCGAACGGCTAAAATCTTTTCGCATAGAAAGCGATAAATCACGTACCATTTCTAGTGCGCCATATTCCCACGCCGGCATATCATCCATAATAATACTTGGTGGTATTACATCATTTGATAAGTAGCCACCGGGTTTATCTAGTAAGGTATTTGCTACTGTAATTAATGTAGAAGTAGTTACGTAACCCGTAACTATTTTTTCATTACGAAGCTGCGCTTGCTCTTTGGCGTTTGCAACAACATCAAAACGTGAAGGCTCAGTGCTCCAATAAACAGCAATTGCGTAAAATATGATAAGCAGTAAAACAACTATTCCTGCTATTTTTCCTTTGTGTTGCGACATGTGTACTCCTAGTGATGAGCGTGTTGAGTAGATGGTTTTGACTGCGTAGCTTGCGCTTCAAGCGACACGACTTGAGCATTAGTGAACAAGCGATTACCGTCACTAAAATATAGCGTGAGTTTGCGTTCTTGCCCTACTTTTAATGGCTCTTGTGGTTCAAATACCATTAAATGATAACCGCCAGGTTGAAAACTGACACTTTCGTGCGCTTTAATTTCAACTGATTCAACTTGTTGCATTTTCATCATGCCGTCTACATGTGAATGCTCGTGTATTTCAACACGCCCTAAGCCATCAATAGTTGCCTTAGTTAAAGTTGCTGCAGCTCCACTGTGATTTATTAGCGTTAAATAACCTACAGTTGAAGTACTGCCAGGTAAAAACTCTCTAACTTGCGCGTTAGTTACTTCGAGCACAGCCACATCAGAACCATGATCGTGCCCTGAGTGCGCCGCCAACGATGACGAAAAAAAACTAAATATTAATGCAGAAGCCATCGAAAAACATAGTTTCGTCATCATTCTTATCCTTATGAGAACTTTAAATTACAGGCTAAATTTAACATAGTTAACCTATAATAGTCAGTCAAATTAAGGATTAAGAGGCTACTTTTTTGTTATCGGCAACAAGCCAACACAACACTGCAACAAATAGTAACGGCCATGCAATCATTATAGATCCGAATAAAAGCGCTAAAACAGTCCCTGCTAATGCCACTACACCCGTACCAACTAATCCCATAGTAATTAAAGCCACTACAGCAACTACAGCAACAATTGCGGCCAAAGCACCTACAAGCTCAAGCCCAGCCCAGCTAATATCAGCAATCCATAACGGCAACTGCCAAGAATCAATCTGCACAAACGTTATTAAATCAGTAAACAGTAATAAATAGATAATTACACATACTGCCAAAGCTTTCATAGTAATTCTCCTTATACCAACTGGCTTATATATGAGGGCTATTTAACGATAAGAAAATTGCGCTATAACTAGGGGCTGTTGATCTTTGTAGTACATATATCAATCAGCCCACATTGGTAGCCACATCATAGTAAATGCTAAAGCGAGCATTGAATGATAATTTCGTTCAAGCTTTTCATACCGCGTGGCTATCCCT
>NZ_JASDCB010000070.1:0-22002 GCF_030408135.1 Pseudoalteromonas sp. APC 3691
TGTTTAGTTCTGTTGTTTTTAAGCGATTCATAAGATCACAAAACACCATGAATGTTCCCTCACTACCCACATTTTTTAATACTGTTAGTTCATTGATATGTAAAGGCTAATTCTGGGGATACTTTAGAAATAAACCTCAACCCCCTGCCCACACCATTAATACCAACACGCAAACGTTTAAAAAACTTAACCCGTATGCGCCTATTTATGGCGCACCTATAAATAACTTAACGCATAAAAAATGGTCACGTTTGGCGAAGCTGATAACTCCGATAGTACTGATGATGCAATAGCTGCCACGCCCACAATTAAATCACCGGTTGAATCACAAAAATCGGAAGTTCTTAGCCAAAATACAATAGGCACACGACGATTAGAAAAATTTAACGGTAAATGCTATTTAATTGATACTTCAACCGTATTTGGTAGTAATGGCATGCCTCAAGGTAGCGCGCAGACCTGCCCTGGTGAGCAAACTGATGATGAAATATTATTTAATAAAATAATGGATAAGTGGGCTCGTAAAAATAATTAGTTTTAAATTAGTGAACAAATACATTATTAAAGCGTATTAGTTATAAGTACTCCACTTACTTAATGCCAATTAGGAAACACGTATGACAACAAAGCAACTATCATCACTTTTTGTATTTAATTTATTAGTTGTAAGTGCACAAGCGAATGCAAACCAGCGCTGGTACGTTGTTAACGACTCAGTAATGGGCGGTGTATCTAATAGCGAAGTAACACAAACTCAAGAAAGCTTGCTTTTTACAGGCAATGTTTCGCTTGATAATAACGGCGGTTTTGCATCAATACGTACAGAGCTAAATACACAAAGCCAAAATACTAAAGCTATAGCACTGCGCGTTAAAGGGATGGACAAACCTATCAGCTTAGACTCAGAACTACCAATTACCTTGATGGCGCAGCGTACACCCACTCATTTAAAACAGTAAAAATGAATGGGTAGATATAAACTTCGCTCCGAGTGATTTTACTTTAACGTATCGCGGTCGCGTGCTTGAGCAACAACCGATTATTGATTTTGACGACATAAAACAGCTAGGCTTTATGATTGCAGGCAAGCAAGAAGGTAAGTTTAAACTTGAAGTGGGTAAAATTGAGTTTAAAAGCTAGCCCACCAGCATGTTGGTGGCGCTAAATAGTATAGTCGTCGCCCCGTCTCTTCATTTCACTAATAACCAGCTCAACCATTTGTTGTTTTATTGCTGCTTGCTCTGACTTTAACTCCCCTAATTGCAGCTCTAACATATCTATTTGTTCTTGCTGTTGCGTGTTTTTATATTTTTTTGCACCTAGGTGCTCTGCATCAAAAGTTAAACTCGCATCACTTTTATTCGGCTCACTTGCAGAAGTGTTTATAGTTAAACTACGTTGTACGGGGCTTTGTTTAAGTTTATTAATTTGCTCTTGCAGCGCAATAACTCGCCCAGCGAAGTGCTTGTATACTTTTTCTAGGTTTTTATATTGATTGCCAAACGTAGCGTTATCTTCACTATATTCTTGCGCTTTGGTATCTAGAAACTTTGATAACACATATTTTGGCTCTTCCTCATTTTCTTCCTCGCTCTTTTCTTCACTCGCTTTTTCAACAGGTAGTTTATCTGATTGCGCTAAAGTTTGAGCATTTGAGCTGTGTACTTGGTATGGAATGGGAGCCGCTAAAATCTTCATTATTTTATCCCTAAAATAGCTTTGTCTCTTTTATAGGTATCGACCTCGCATTAAAATTCTTGAGTAAATTTTCATGTTAGCTAAAAGCAAAAAGCCCCACTTTATTAAAGTAGGGCTTATACCAATTTATTAAACTAACTCGTTGCTTACTTAGTGCTTTGGTTATCTTGTGAGAGCGCAATAAGTGCAAGCGCCGCATTTAGGCGAGTATTTAAATTATTATAAATAGTCATTCCAAACACACCAATAATACAAACTATTAAACCCATTTGTAGGTTAACGCTCATCTCTAGTAAAAAAACAGCTGCAACGAGTAAGCACAGCGCTAATGCATAAATAATAGATTGAAAGGTAAAGTTAATATCACCCTTGGCTATTTTAAGTAATTCGTCTTTATTCATAATTTACTTCCTTGTTATTTGATCACTAAGACTCAATTGCCAGTAACTCTACTTCAAATATAAGTACTGAGGCAGGAGGAATACTCCCTACACGTTTTTCGCCGTATGCTAATTGGTGCGGTACATAAAAGGTGTATTTATCGCCTGGGCTCATCAGTTGTAAGCCCTCAGTCCAACCTTTAATCACTTGGTGTAAGCCAAAGCTAATCGGTGTTTTACGCTCTACTGAACTGTCAAACACAGTGCCGTCGATTAGTGTGCCGTGGTAATGCACGTTAACCATACTTTTTGGGGTTGGTGTGTTTTCGTTTTCGCTTTTATGGATTACTTTATACTGCAAGCCAGAAGTCGTTTCTACTACGCCTTCTACCTTTGCGTTAGCGGCTAAATAGTCTGCACCTATTTGTGCATTTATGCCTGCTTGTTGTTTTGCTTTTTTACTATTTTGAAATATTAAAAAACAAAAAATGGCGATAACTACCGCCAAAATTATATTAATCATCATTAACCTTTTTCGCTGTCTAGCTCTTCGTCTTTTTCGTCATCATCGCCGTTTACTATGTCGGCAATCTCTTTGAGGCGAGCAAGTGCAATACCGTTTACTGAGTTTTCTGGATACTGGTCATCAATAATATCGCCAGCTTCTATATCCATTAACAAGTTAAGCGCTTGGTCTACGGTTTCAACTGCGTAAATATTGAATTTACCCGCTTCAACCGCATTAAGTATTTCGTCATCAAGCACTAAGTTAACTTGGTTTGATTTAGGAATGATAACGCCTTGCGAACCTGTTAAACCACGCATTTTACACAGTTTAAAAAAGCCTTCTATTTTTTCGTTTACGCCACCAATGGCTTGTACATCACCATGTTGGTTTATAGAGCCTGTAAGCGCAATTGATTGGCTAATAGGTAGGCTAGTAATAGACGAAATAAGCGCACACAACTCTGCTAAAGATGCGCTATCGCCATCTATGTAACCATAGCTTTGCTCAATGGCAATATTAGCGCTAAGCGTTAAGCTAAAGTGCTGCGCATATTTATTACCTAAATAACCGGTAAGCAACATAACACCTTTTGAGTGAATTGCTTTGCCAAGCTCAGCTTCGCGTTCAACATCTATTACGCCATCAGCGCCAGCATAAACCGTTGCCGTAATACGCGCAGGGGTACCAAATGAGGTATCGCCAATGTGTAATACGGTTAAGCCATTTACTTTACCAATGGCTTGGCCGTCGGTTGCAATAAGTGTGTGACCTTCTTTTATATCACTGAGCATATTTTCGCTAATTTGGCCGGTACGGTATTGCTTGCCTTCAATGGCTTCGTCAATATGGTGCGCGTCAATAACGGCTAATTTGTCTTGTTTTGCGTAGTAACTGGCCTCTGCAATAAGTTCAAGTACATCAGCAAAACGCGCTGATAATTTATTTTGATGCTCAGCTTGGCGGTAACTAAATTTAAGTAAACGCACCATAGCAGCCTGCGTTGCAGTGCACTTTAATGTTTGCTCGCAATACTCGGTTACTTTAGTAATAAACTGGTATTGAAATTTATCGCTACTTGGCAAGTAGTAATCAAAGTCAGCTAATACTCTAAATAGCTCTGCAAATTCTTCATCGTACTCACCTATGGTGTAGTACAACTCGCGCGAACCTAATAAAATAATTTTAACATCAAGCGGTATAAGCTGCGGGCGAAGTGTAAAGCTCGTCCCTACTGTGCTGTCTTGATACGGTAAGTCGTTTTTAATTTGATGTGTTTTTAACGCGAGTTTTAAACCATCCCACACTTGTGGGTTTGCCATGATTTTTTCAGCGTCCATAATTAAATAGCCGCCATTAGCACGATGCAATGCACCAGCCTGAATTGAGCGATAACAGGTAATTAAAGAGCCTTGCGATGTTGAGTACTCAATTTTGCCAAATATATTGCCAAACGTTGGATTAGGCTCGTACACAACCGGTGCTGCGTCGTCCTCTTTAAACTCAACTAAAATGTTAGGTGCAAAAAAGTCGGTAAGCATGCCTTTGCGATCAAAGTCTTCTTTGCTTTCTTCACTTTCATCTTCGTCATCTAGCCATTCAAGTACCGCGTCTATAATTTCAACGCGTATATCTTTTAAATAGCGCAGTACACCAATATGCGTGGCATATTTATGTTCTAAGTCTTTTAAAAGTGGTTTAGTGGCTTGCTCTGCAGTCGACTTTTTAAGATTGCGTTGTTTTTCTTTTGATTCGCGTTTCCAACGTGGCAGCTCTATTAACGCTTCTATTAATGCATCTTCTAGCTTTTCAATTTTTTCAAAAAACTCTTCACGTAACGTTTCTTCAAGTTCGCCAAATTCGCTGTCGCTCAATTGTTTACCATCTACAAGTGGTGCAAACCCTACTGAATTTTTTTCTTCAACTAATGCAACGCTTTGCTCAAACGCCGCAATTTCTACTGCGGTAATAGCACTGTCGTAGGCATCGTTAAATTCACGATCGATTGATTTTTTCTTACGCTGATACGCTGGGTTATCAAATGCCGCAGGAAAGGTGTCGAGTACTTCATCTAAAAATGAATCTATATCGTCACTAAGTTGCTTGCTTTGACCTGGTTGCATAAACAGCGCAATAGGTTCTCTGTGGTCATCGTAATTGTTTACGTATAACCATTCGTTTGGCGTTGAGCTGTCTTTTGCGTGTTGTTTAAGTTTATCTTTAACAAGCGTAAAGCGCCCGTGAGCGGCCTCGCCCATTACATAAACGTTGTAACCCGGCAGTTCCATCCCTAATGAAAAATCTAAAGCACTTTGGGCGCGTTGTTGGCCTATAAACGTAAGTTGCTCTGGGTATGGATTGTTCATACACGTGTTTACGTGATTAGTAGAAATACTCGGTGCGAGTTTTGAAACAGATAGTGGCAGCAATTTTTTCGTCATTCTAACTTCTTTTTTTACCAGCATATTCGCTGGCCTTTGGGCGTATTAAGTGGCCCGCAGCCACTTAATACTTATATTTAAGGGTGCAGTGCCTTACGACTAAAATAGATTCCATCACATTCAATACACGGTGTAATTTGTGTAGCGTGATAAACATCGTAACTATGGGTGCAATTCTTACATACTAATGTGCCCATGGCTATCCATTCGCCTGCGTGATACACACCATTGTGCTTAAAATCTTGGCTAAGAGATTGCCACTCAAGTTGAGTTTTATCTTCTATGTGCGACAGTTCAAACCAAAGAGACTCTTTAAGCTCTTGCCATGCAAGCGAATTATAGTGTGATTCGTTCTCTACTATATGTTCAATATCATTCTTTAAATAACTTTTGTAGAGCTCATATCTTTCTTGACTTAAATCTTTAAGCGCCTGCTCAGATTCAACAAACCCAGAAACCACATCTTTTAAACCATGCTCTTTCACATCTTTTATCCAATGGGTAAAACTGCTAAGCCATGTTTTGTAATCAGTCATTTTTTACTCCTTCAAAATTGCTGTTAAATCAGTCTGTAACTTATGCCTTTAGCTAACCACACTATAAAAAGGCAGGTTAACCTGCACTGAAAGTTACAATTTAATAAAAGCATGTTTTTGACGCTGTGAATAGTGTTTTATTTGGGGTATCCTAACGGCAATTTTTTATTAGTTTGCAAGAAGTCTGGAACCATAGATGCAAGAGCAATATAACCCGCAAGATATAGAGTCAAAAGTACAAAGCTACTGGGAAGAAAACCAGGTATTTAAAGTCACTGAAGATGAGAGCAAAGAAAAGTATTACTGCCTTTCTATGTTCCCTTATCCGAGTGGTCGACTGCATATGGGTCATGTGCGTAACTACACCATTGGTGATGTTGTTTCTCGTTTCCAGCGCCTGCAAGGCAAAAACGTAATGCAACCTATGGGTTGGGATGCGTTTGGTTTACCTGCAGAAAACGCTGCTATTAAAAACAAAACAGCACCAGCTAAGTGGACATACGAAAATATTGATTACATGCGTACTCAACTTAAGCAATTAGGTTTTGGTTATGACTGGGATCGCGAAATTGCGACATGTCATCCAGAATACTACAAGTGGGAGCAGTGGTTTTTCACTAAGCTTTACGAAAAAGGCCTAGTGTATAAAAAAATGTCGACAGTTAACTGGGATCCAGTAGATCAAACAGTACTCGCTAACGAGCAAGTTATTGACGGTCGCGGTTGGCGTTCAGGCGCTGTGGTTGAGCAAAAAGAAATTCCACAGTGGTTTATTAAAATTACCGACTACGCACAAGAGCTACTTGACGATTTAGACAAGTTAGAAGATTGGCCAGAGCAAGTTAAAACAATGCAGCGCAACTGGATTGGCCGCTCTGAAGGGTGTGATATTGAATTTAAACGCACCGATAACGACGAAACATTTAGCGTATACACAACTCGTCCAGATACCTTTATGGGTGTTACGTATGTTGCTGTTGCTGGTGGTCACCCTATTGCGCAAGAAGCCGCTAAAAATAGCGACGCTATTGCAATGTTTGTTGAAGAATGCAAAAACACCAAAGTTGCCGAAGCAGACATGGCAACAATGGAGAAAAAAGGCATAGCAACAGGCTTTTACGCCACTCACCCATTAACGGGCGAGCAAGTACCAATTTGGGTTGCTAACTTTGTATTAATGCATTATGGCTCAGGCGCTGTAATGGCAGTACCTGCACACGATCAACGCGACTTTGAGTTTGCAACAGCGTACGGCCTAGATATAAAACAAGTCATTGCGCCTGCTGAAGGTTCAGATCTTGAAGTAAACCTAAAAGAATCAGCATTTACCGATAAAGGCGTACTTGTAAATTCGGGTGAATTTAACGGCCTTGATTTTGAAGCTGGTTTTAAAGCGATTGCCGATAAATTAGAAGCACTCGGTGTTGGTGAGCGTAAAGTAAACTTCCGCCTGCGTGACTGGGGTGTGAGCCGTCAGCGCTATTGGGGTTCTCCAATTCCAATGCTTAGCGATGAAGATGGTAAAGAACTTGCTGCAACAGAAGATATGCTACCAGTTCGCTTACCAGAAGATGTGGTAATGAACGGTGTAACTTCACCACTTAAAGCAGACCCAGAGTGGGCTAAAACAACAGTAAATGGCGCACCTGCGTTTCACGAAACTGATACGTTTGACACCTTTATGGAATCGTCTTGGTATTACGCACGCTACTGTAGCCCACGCTACGACGAAGGCATGCTAGATCCAGCGGCTGCTAACTACTGGTTACCAGTAAACCAATACATTGGTGGTATTGAGCATGCAATTTTACATTTATTGTACTCACGCTTTTTCCATAAATTATTACGTGACTTTGGTTTAGTTAATTCAGACGAGCCGTTTGACCGCTTACTTTGTCAAGGTATGGTACTTGCTGAAACATTTTATCGTAAAGATGAAAAAGGCGGCGACATTTGGATTTCGCCAACTGATGTTAATACCGAAACCGACGAAAAAGGCCGCGTTACTAAAGCATGGCACAAGGAAGACGGCGAGCCGGTATTCTCATCAGGCATGAGCAAAATGTCTAAGTCTAAAAACAATGGTATAGACCCACAACATGTAATTGCCCAGTATGGTGCAGATACAGTGCGTTTATTCATGATGTTTACAGCACCACCAGAGCAAACGCTTGAATGGTCAGACTCAGGCGTTGAAGGCGCGCATCGTTTCTTAAAACGTGTATGGAAGTACGCGGTAGACGTTAAAACAGTAGGTTACCAAGCACTTGATAAATCAGCGCTAACTAATCCGCAAAAAGTACTACGTCGAGACTTACACAAAGCAATTGCTAAAGTGACTGATGATGTTGAACGTCGTCAAACCTTTAACACCGCTATTGCAGCTATTATGGAGCTTTCTAATAAGTTATTAAAAGCACCACTGAGCGACAAACAAGATGTAGCGATTGCTAACGAAGCACTTGAAGCATTAGTTATTATGCTTGCACCTATTACTCCGCATTTATCGCATGAGCTTTGGAAAGAGCTTGGTAAAAAAGGCGAGATTTTAGATTCGCAGTGGCCAAAAGTTGACGAGTCGGCTCTTGTTGAAGATGAAAAACTAATCATCGTACAAGTAAACGGCAAGCTTCGCGCTAAGTTAACAGTGGCAGCTGATGCCACTCAAGAGCAAGTAGAAGCCCTTGCGTTTGCAGAATCTAACGTAACTAAATTTACTGATGGCTCAACCATTCGTAAAATCATTTACGTACCAGGTAAACTACTTAACGTGGTAGCTAACTAATATGGCTGCATTTAACGCCATTAAAAATGGACTAGCCTTAGTGCTAGTCTGTTTTTTGTTATCAAGCTGTGGCTTTCATTTAAAAAAAGCCTCTAGCTTGCCTGATAACTTAAAACAGCTAACACTTGTAGGCGATGATGAAAAATCGACTTTATTTTCTGAGCTTAAAAAAGAGCTTAAAGCGAGTAACGTAGAGCTAGTATCGTCAGCTAAAGATAAAGCCCAATTGTATTTACGCAAAGAAAGTATTGAACGCCAAACACTTTCGCTGTTTCAAAATGGTCAGGTTGCTGAATACGAACTTGCTTATGGCGTGTCGTATGTAGTTAAACTCCCAGGCGAAAAAACGATAGAAAAACGTTTTGAGCTTTACCGTAATTACCAAGACGATCCTGATCATGCATTAGCAAAAGCAAAAGAGCTTGAGCTACTCATTAGCGAGATTCGTGAGCAAGCCAGTCGTCGTATTGTTAGAGAGCTGTCGCAACTATAATGCGCTGCTATGCTAATCAACTACCGAGTGAATTAAATAAAGGGCTAAAGCCCTTTTATTTAGTATTTGGTGAAGAGCCTTTTCAAGAAGCGCAGTGCGTACAACAAATTCGCGACTGTGCTAAGCAACAAGGTTTTGATGAAGTAATTAAGTTTACTTTAATGCAAGGATTCGATTGGCAAGAAATCATAGCCCAGTACCAAAGTATGTCGCTGTTTAGCGCCCGCACTATTATTGAGCTTGATTTAAACCAACAAAAGCCAGGCGTTATTGGCAGCAATACCTTTAAAAAAGTAGTTGAGCTAGTTAATCCCGATACTATTTTAATTGTTAAAGGCGCTAAAGCCAGTCAAGAAGTACAACGTGGTGCATGGTTTAAAGCCCTTGATAAACTAGGCGTATTTGTTCCTTGTTACCCACTTACGGGCTCTCATGTAAAACGATGGCTTGATGAGCAATGCCAACGTTTATCACTTAATATGCAAAGCGACGCCAAAGTAAGCTTAATAAATGCCACTGAAGGCAACTTATTAGCCTGTTTTCAGGAGCTTGAAAAGCTCTCGCTACTACACGGCAATGCATTAATTACTCAGCAACTAGTTATGCAAGGGCTGTTAAACCAAGCCAAGTTTGATATTTTTGATTTAAGCGATGCACTATTAAATGGCCACGCTAAACAAGCTATAAAAGTACTAAACAAACTTGCCAGCGATAACACCGAAGTGGTGAGTATTTTGTGGGCTATAACCAAAGAGCTTAATACACTTATAAGTGTGCAACTTGGATTATTAAATGGCGAACCCATAGCAAACTTATTTAAACAAAAAGCAATTTGGAAAAACCAACAAGGTCCAGTTCAAAACGCAATTAACCGTTTAAATATGCACACACTAGAACAAATAAACAGTGATGTTGCGTTGTTTGATGCCAGTTACAAGCAAGGTAATTTAATTGCACCTTACCAAGCGCTTGCTCATATTTGTATTAAATTTTGCCAGCCGCTCAACATTCCTATGCCGTGCCACGCGGTTAATTAATAAATAACTAATGGGTGTTAAATGATCGCAATTTTTGGTGGCACTTTCGACCCAGTCCATTTAGGCCATCTAAATATGGCGCAGCAATGCGTTAATGCGTTTAATTTAGATACGCTTTATTTTATGCCCTGTGCACTCCCTGCACATAAAGCAGCGCCGGGAATTAGTACCCAGCACCGTATTAATATGCTAAACGCAGCCATTGCACCTTATCCTCATTTTGAACTCGATTTAAGAGAGCTTAACCGAGCTGGTCCATCGTATTCGCTACTTAGTTTGCAAGAACTTCGTAAAGAGCACCCCACTACACCTATTTTATTTTTAATTGGTATGGACTCGTTTAACAATCTCGATAAGTGGTTTGAGTGGAAGGCAATAACACAGCTTTGCCATATTGTGGTGTACCAGCGCCCTGCTCAACATTGCACTGTAAAAGGTGAGCTTAAAAGCTATATGCAACACGCAAATGCTGGCGAAGTCGCGGCACTTAAACACTCACTTGCAGGTAAACTTTATTTTTTACCGGGCGAAATGCTCGATGCGGCCTCAAGTACAATTCGCAAGCAGCTAAAAAAAAGTAATAAAAAGAATGAACTATTGCCCGATGCAGTGAGTCATTACATAGAAGTGCATCAGCTCTATCAAATTGATGCTTAAAAACTCCTAGCGTGTTAAAATGCGCGCCATTAAATTTTTAAATTGAGACAAAACCTTGGATTCAAAACAACTACTCGCCTTTGCAATGGATAAAATTGACGATATGAAAGCGCGTGACATCGTTCATATTGACGTAACTGAAACATCAGATATTACAGATTACATGGTAATTTGTTCTGGTACTTCTAAACGCCACGTACAGTCAATTGCCGATCACTTAGCAAAAGAAGCGCGTCATGCAGATTCAGAGCCACTAGGTTATGAAGGTGAAGGCGACGGCGAATGGGCACTGGTTGATTTAGGTGATGTGGTTGTACACGTGATGCAAAACGAAGCACGTAGCTATTACGATCTAGAAAAACTGTGGGGCTAAACGCTCACTCATTTTAGACAATGCTTGGAAGTAATACGTGAAAATACAAATGATTGCTGTTGGTACTAAAATGCCAGCATGGGTAGAAACGGGATTTGCAGAATATCAGCGCCGTTTCCCTAAAGATATGGCGCTAGAGTTAATCGAAATTCCAGCCGGTAAACGTGGTAAAAATGCAGATATAAAGCGTATTTTACACATTGAAGGTGAAAAAACATTAGCGGCTATTCCAAAAGGCAATCATATTGTAACGTTAGAGGTAACAGGGAAAGCACTGGATACTCACCAACTTGCTAAAAATATGGAAAAATGGCAACTCGATGGCCGCGATGTAAGTTTACTTATTGGCGGACCTGAAGGACTTGCTCCAGAGTGTATTGCAGCGTCTGAGCAAAAATGGTCGTTATCTAATTTAACATTGCCGCATCCTTTGGTGCGTATAATTGTTGCAGAGAGCCTTTACCGAGGCTGGAGCTTAAATAACAACCATCCTTATCATCGCGAGTAACCCTTGCCATGCTAAAACATAGACCCACTATTCGTGACCACTCCGCAGAAGCAAACTTATTTGCTAGGCGAGCATTCGTGGGTTTTGTTTTTGTATTAGGATTAGTCGCAGTATTGCTTTCTAATCTTTATACTATTCAGGTCGAAGATCACCAAGACTACCAAACCCGCTCCAACGATAACCGCATTAAAGTTATTCCTATTGCACCCAACCGTGGTTTAATTTACGACCGTAACGGTGTGCTACTTGCTGAAAACAAACCTGTTTACAACCTTGAGGTCATCCCCGAAGAGGTAGACGACCTTGACGAATCGCTTGATCAAATAAGTAAAATAATTGCGATTACAGAGCAAGACAAACAAGACTTTTTAAAAGATATAAAACACACCCGTCGTTTTAAATCACAAGTATTAAAAGCCCGCTTAGACGAAACAGAAGTGGCGAAATTTTCGGTTAATCAACATAAATTTCCTGGTTTTAGCATTGAGGCACGCCTTGCTCGCTACTACCCATTTGGCGACACACTAACGCATGCGCTCGGTTATGTTGCCAAGCTTAATAGAAAAGAGCTAAACCAATTAGAGCAAGAAGACCGTGCAACCAATTACCGCGCCACACATGATATTGGCAAACTCGGCATAGAGAAATATTACGAAGAAACACTGCACGGTAAAGTAGGCTCACAACGGGTAGAAGTTAATAACCGTGGCCGTGTAATACGCACCCTGAGCATGACCCAACCGCAACCAGGTAGCGACTTAGTACTGACTTTAGACGTTGGCTTGCAACAAATAGCACAACACGCGCTTAAAGATATGCGCGGCGCTGTTGTAGTTATGGACGCCAAAGATGGCGGCGTGCTGGCACTTTATTCAAACCCAAGTTACGATCCAAACTTATTTGTACACGGCATTAGCAGCAAAAATTATAAAGCGCTGCTTAACCAAGACCGGCCATTAATAAACCGTACTACGCAAGGTCGTTATGCGCCGGCCTCTACTGTAAAGCCCTTAATGGCTGTATTAGCACTTGAAGAAAATATAGTAAATGAATCAACATCAATGTGGGATCCTGGTTTTTTTCAAATTCCAAATGTTGAACACAAATGGCGAGATTGGAAACGTTGGGGCCATGGTCATGTGGATGTATACAAGGCGATTGAAGAGTCGTGCGATACCTATTTTTACGATGCGGCTTATCGATTAGGCATTACTAAAATCAGTGATTTTATGGCCCGTTTTGGCTACGGCGATTTGTCAGGTATTGATATTCATGAAGAAACTACTGCTATTCTACCTTCAAAAGAATGGAAAGAAGGACGCTTTAAAGAGTCTTGGTGGCGTGGTGATACTATTTCGGTAGGTATTGGTCAAGGTTACTGGACTGCTACACCAATTCAAATTGCAAATGCGACTAACATATTAGTTAATCGTGGTATTAATCATCCCCCTCATTTGGTGCAAGTAATAAAAAAAGATAGCGACATAACGCAAATTAACAACGAAGAAAAACCCCCTGTTATTTTAAAAGATCCACGCCATTGGCAGGTATCGTTAGATGCAATGCATAATACAGTTCAAAAAATATCAGGCACAGCGCACAAAGCATTTAAAGGCACTAACTACGACTCGGCTGGTAAAACGGGTACTGCACAGGTAGTTAGTATTGCCCAAGGTGAACGCTACGATGCAGAATCGCTTAAAGAGCGCCAGCGTGACAACACAATTTACGTAGGGTTTGCACCTTACAACGATCCTAAAATTGTGGTTTCTGTTGTATTAGAAAACAACCACGGCGGTATTCAAATTGCTCGCCAACTTATGGATTACTACTTTGCAGCTAATCCAGTTAATCTTGCAAGGAACGATACACCATGACAGCTTTGCACGATAAACGCTCTATTTGGATGCGTATGCATCTAGACCTACCACTGCTTATTGCATTACTCATAATGATGGCTGGTAGCATAATGGTTGTTTACAGCGCAAGCGGCCAAGACTCTTCAATGATGATTAGGCACATGACTCGTATGGGCGGTGCGGTTGTTGCTATGGTTGTTTTGGCCCAGTTTTCGCCTGCCACATTAAAGCGTTTAGTGATCCCACTTTATTGCGTTGGTTTATTAATGCTAGTGGGTGTACTTTTATTTGGCGTAAGCTCAAAAGGCGCACAGCGATGGCTCGATTTAGGGGTGACACGGTTTCAACCTGCAGAATTAATGAAGCTGGCAGTCCCTATGATGGTAGCTTGGTATATAGGGCGTAACCACTTACCTCCTCGGCCAATGCACTTAATTATTGGCTTTATGATTGTAATGCTCCCTACATTATTAATTAAAGAACAACCCGATTTAGGTACCGCTATACTTATTGCAAGTTCAGGTATATTTGTTTTGTTTTTGTCTGGATTAAGTTGGCGTTTAATCGGCTTTTTAAGCTCTATTGTAGCGCTTGCCGCATGGCCATTTTGGCACTACGGTATGCACGATTATCAAAAGCAGCGTGTACTCACCTTTTTAGACCCTGAGAGCGATCCGCTCGGTTCGGGTTATCATATTATTCAATCTAAAATTGCTATTGGCTCAGGCGGTATAGAAGGTAAAGGCTGGCTGCTTGGTACGCAATCGCAACTAGAATTTTTGCCAGAGCGCCACACCGACTTTATATTTTCGGTTTTAAGCGAAGAATTTGGTTTATTTGGCGTATGTGTTTTACTTAGTCTCTATTTATTTATTATTGGCCGTGGTTTATACATTGCTGTTAATGCACAAGATGCATTTGGTAAATTGCTCGCAGGCGCACTCACCCTCACCTTTTTTGTGTACGTATTTGTAAACATAGGCATGGTATCGGGTTTATTACCTGTTGTAGGCGTACCTTTACCACTGATTAGTTATGGTGGTACATCGATGGTGACGTTAATGGCAGGATTTGGCATTATTATGTCAATCGCAACAGATAAAAGGATGCTTTTAAAATAATGCGACACACTAATCAGCTTATATTTACCACGTTATTAATTTTGCTTTTAAATGCATGTAGTAGCGGCTCTAGTAGCCGCTATAGCATGCGCCATGATGCAGCACCACTTAGAGCCCCGACTACACTTGAGATGCAAGACGCTATAGTTACCGAAGTAACTAAAAGCGCCAGCGCTAGTCGCCCATATACAGTGCTTGGTAAAAGTTATTCACCCATGCTTGATGAAACAGGCTTTAGTGAAGAAGGCATTGCCTCTTGGTATGGTCGTAAATTTCATGGTTATCACACTTCAAATGGTGAAACGTATGATATGTTTGCCATGACCGCAGCGCATAAAACGCTGCCACTACCTAGCTTTGTTAAAGTAACCAATACAGCAAATGGTAAATCGGTAATCGTTCGCGTGAACGATCGGGGCCCGTTTCATGACGATAGAATAATTGACCTTTCGTACGCAGCCGCTTACAAGCTTGGCTATTACACCCATGGTACAGCAAAGGTTAAGCTAGAAGCCGTTACGCTTGCGGGCGCAACTGCGCGTCAAACCTATATTCAGGTAGCTGCAGGTAGTACACTTGCTAATATTGAAGCGCTTGCCAGCACATTGCGAGAGCAATACAAATTACCAACAAATATCGTTCAAAAAGACGACATTTACAGACTGCATTTAGGGCCAATAAAAGACACCCCTCATGCAGACGAAGTATTAAAAAAATTAAAACAAAATCAATTTCAAAACGCGTTCTTGCTTTACACTCAGTAAGACTAATACCCAAACTACCCCAGGATGCTCGCATCTTGGGGTGGTTTGGGTATAAAATGGCGTAACGCGAATCTTTAACTTTAACCATTAATGAGTATGATGAAATCTATTAAACATAAAATCCTCAAAGGTGTATGCGGCCTAGTTTGTACAGCCGCCGTATTTTCAGCCAGCGCCCAAATTATTCCGGCACCACCTCAAGTTAATGCAAAAGGTTATTTTTTGGTCGACTTTACAACAGGTAAAGTTATTGCTGAAGGTGAAGCCGATACACAGCTAGCACCTGCAAGTTTAACTAAAATGATGACCAGTTATGTAATTGGTACTGAAATTAAAGCAGGTAATATTGCCACTACCGATATGGTAACGGTAAGCGAAAAAGCATGGGCTAAAAACTTCCCAGAATCTTCAAAGATGTTTATTGAAGTAGGTAAGCAAATTAGTGTTGATCAGCTTAACCACGGTATTATTATCCAATCAGGTAATGATGCATGTGTTGCAATGGCTGAGCATATTGCTGGAAGCGAAAGCGCATTTGCTGATTTAATGAATGCCCATGCTGCTAAATTAGGTATGAGCAACAGCCACTTTATCAACAGCCACGGCCTTGATACTGACGAGCACTTCACAACGCCTCGCGATATGGCGACACTTGGTGCTGCACTTATTCGTGATGTGCCAGATGAATATGCACTTTATAAGCAAAAATCGTTTACTTATAACGGCATTAAGCAATATAACCGTAACTCATTATTGTGGGACGAAAGCTTAGATGTTGACGGTATTAAAACTGGTCATACATCAGAAGCTGGCTACAGCCTAGTTACCTCAGCAACTAAAAACGATATGCGTTTAATTGCTGTTGTTATGGGTACTACCAGCGAACGAGCTCGTAAAGTAGAAAGTAAAAAACTACTTAACTATGGTTTTCGTTTTTATGAAACAATTACTCCGTACAAAGCAGGCGATAGCTTTGCAGAACAACGTATTTGGATGGGTAACAAAGAAAATGTATCTTTAGGTATTTTAGAAGATACACCGATTACTATCCCACGTGGTCAGCATAAAAACCTTAAAGCTAACTTTGAGCTAGATAACACACTTGAAGCACCACTTGCTAAAGGTACTAAAGTAGGTACGTTATTCTTACAACTAGAGGGCGAAGATATTGCTCAATACCCACTAGTAACACTTGAAGAAGTGGAAGAAGGCAGCTTCTTTAGCAAAATTTATGATTACTTACGTTTACAGATCATGCAGTAATTTATAGCTTCCCTATTAACTAGGGTAACTAATTTAAACGTCTCCACTGTGAGGCGTTTTTTTTTGCTTGAAAAATGTTAGAATGCGCCCCATATAAGCAAGACTGCTAATTGCCTATCTGTATTAAGCTTCGAGCTTGCATAGAGTCCACACTTTTGTATGAGGAGTCACCGTCGTGGTTCAACCTGTTAAAGATACTAAATTTGATGAGTACCTAGAGTACCCTTGCCCATTTACATTCAGAATAATGGGTTTAGCTAATGTAAACTTAACTGATCAAATTTTAGCTAAGTTACAACCAATAGCACCTGGCGATTACGCCCCTAAAGTAAAACCAAGCAGCAAAGGTAATTACGAGTCAGTAAGCCTTGTAGCAACGGTTACCAGTGGCAAACACATTGAAGAAATTTACAACGTGATCAGCAATATTGATGACGTACGCCACATGCTTTAAGCCATAGTTGAGATTTGTTGTGAACGAAAACACTTTGATCGTACGCCAACTGGGTCGTCAGCGTTATATGCCAATTTGGCAAAAAATGCAGGACTTTACCGACACCCGTGATGAAAATACGCCAGATGAAATTTGGCTTGTAGAGCACGAGAGTGTATTCACCCAAGGTCAGGCTGGTAAGGACGAACACTTACTAGCTCCTGGCGACATTGAGGTGATTAAAGTTGACCGTGGCGGACAAGTAACTTATCACGGCCCTGGCCAGCAAATGATGTATGTATTATTTAATCTACGTCGTTTAAAGATTGGTGTACGTGAACTGGTTACATGGCTTGAAGAGTGCATTATTGAATCACTCGCCGAGTATAGTATTGAAGCTTATGCTAAAGCTGATGCACCCGGTGTTTACGTTAACGACAGCAAAATTGCATCCCTTGGGTTAAGGGTTCGTCGTGGTTGCTCGTTTCATGGCTTAGCATTAAATGTTAACATGGACCTAAGTCCATTTTTACGCATTAACCCATGTGGTTATGCGGGCATGAATATGGTGCAAACTAAAGAATTAGATGGTCCTCAAAACCTAGAAAGTGCAGGTGAAGGATTGGTGAAACACATGATCAAGAAGCTTAATGCAACACAGGTTAAGCATACTGAAGGGTTTGAAAACGAATGAATAAACCAGTCAAAATGGAACCAGGTGTAAAACTACGCGACGCAGAAAAAATGGCGTTGATCCCAGTAAAAGTTTTACCTACAGAAAAAACTGAAATGTTGCGTAAGCCAGAATGGTTAAAAATTCGCTTACCTAAATCAACCGATCGCATTGACGGCATTAAAAAAGCGCTACGTAAGCATGGCTTACACTCGGTATGTGAAGAGGCTTCGTGCCCTAACCTGTCTGAATGTTTTAACCACGGTACAGCTACCTTTATGATTTTAGGTGCTATTTGTACTCGTCGTTGCCCATTTTGTGATGTTGCCCATGGTCGCCCATTAAAACCTGATGCCACTGAACCTGAAAAGCTAGCACTTACTATAAAAGATATGAAGCTAAGCTACGTTGTAATCACTTCAGTTGACCGTGATGATTTACGAGATGGCGGTGCTCAGCATTTTGCCGATTGTATTCGCGAGATTCGTAAACATAATCCAACTATCACTATCGAAATTTTAGTACCTGATTTTCGTGGTCGTATGGACCGCGCATTAGAAATATTAATCGAGACGCCACCAGATGTGTTTAACCACAATCTTGAAACTGCGCCACGTTTATACAAACTAGCTCGCCCAGGTGCTGACTACAAATGGTCATTAGAATTACTTCGTCGCTTTAAAGAAGCTCACCCAGAAGTTAAAACTAAATCAGGCTTAATGGTAGGTTTAGGTGAAGAAATTAGCGAAATTGAAGAAGTACTTCGCGATTTACGTGCACACAACGTTGACATGCTAACTGTAGGCCAATATCTACAACCATCTAAGCATCACTTACCGGTTAAACGCTACGTGCCACCAGTAGAGTTTGACGGCTTAAAAGCGTATGCAGACGAAATTGGCTTTACTCACGCCGCTTCTGGCCCGTTTGTACGCTCAAGCTACCATGCTGATCAACAAGCAGCGGGCAAAGAAGTGAAATAAGTAAACTTAAGTATTAAACTACTTTTATGGTAAAAAATGCCGTTAGTTAATAAATTAAACTAATGGCATTTTTGTATGTGATAAGTTTTTTTTACCATTTATCAAATAAAATTAGGTTAAACCCATCTAAGTTGAGATAATTAGCACTGACATAATTATTTAGGTTCATTATGAAACTATTAGTTCGTAACTTGTCTCGTGCTACCACTGAGCATGAGCTTCGTACTTTATTTGCAGAGCACGGTAAAGTGACTACCTGTAACTTAGTACTTGATAAAGACACTGGCCAATCTAAAGGCTTTGCCTTTTTAGAAATGCCAAACGACATAGAAAGCAAAAGCGCTATTAAAGCACTTAACCAATCTACTGTTGATAAAAGTAAGATCCGCGTGAAATTAGCGGATGCTTAAGTAATAATTTATTACTTAAAGTTAAAAGAACCAGCTTGCGCTGGTTTTTTACTAATGGCTGATAGCTAATCTGCAATTGCGTGAAAAGTTCTCTATAAAAATTCGACATCGCTGCAGTGCTTCCTTTATATTGAAAGCCCAATTAAATAACAATATGAAGACTATGGCATATACTCTTTTAAAAAGCGCTAGCCTAAGCCTGCTAGTTGCACTCTTTGGCTGCTCAGAGCCTGCAAGCAAACAAACCCCATTAGAAAATACAGCCGGTGTAAGCCTTAGCAATATTAAACAGCATATTAAAACGCTAGCCTCTGATGACTTTGAAGGCCGAGGTCCACTTACTCATGGCGAAGTGAAAACAGTAGGCTACTTAAGTGAGCAATATAAAGCACTGGGTTTAATCGGTGCTTATGAAGGTAAATACTTACAGCCTGTAAAAATGGCAATGGTGACAGCTAATCAGGATATGCAGTTAAAGGTAGGTGATTTAAGCTTTAAATCAGGTAAAGACTTTACTGCGCGTACTGAGCAACTTCAGCCATTAATTGATGTACGTAACTCTGACGTTGTATTCGTTGGCTATGGTATTAATGCGCCAGAATATAAGTGGAATGATTATAAAAATATTGATGTAACGGGTAAAACAGTGGTTGTGCTCGTTAACGATCCAGGTTTTGCTTCTCAAAACGATGCCCTTTTTACTGGCAATGCAATGACCTACTACGGTCGCTGGACTTATAAATATGAAGAAGCCGCTCGCCAAGGTGCAAAGGCTGTATTTATTGTTCATGAAACAGCACCTGCGGCATACCCTTGGGGCGTAGTTGAAAGTTCAAACACCGGCACTAAATACACGTTAATGGATAACAATTTAAACGCGTCTAAATTACCGGTTATGGGCTGGCTAACACTTGATGCGACTGAGAAAATGTTTAACGCCGCAAAGCTTAACTATCAAGATTTAAAACAAGCAGCATTAAATGATGACTTTAAAGCCACGCCACTTAACTTAAAAGCAAATCTTGCCTTTAAAAACGAAGTATCGCATGCCAAATCGCATAACGTAATTGCACAAATTACAGGTAGCGAATCACCTGACGAATACGTTGTTATAAGCGCTCACTGGGACCACTTTGGTACTAAACAAACTGATACTGGCCCTAAGATTTATAACGGCGCAGTAGATAACGCTTCAGGCACTGCAGCCACGCTTGAAATAGCACGCATCATGAGCAAAATGAATAAGCAAAAACCGTTTAAACGCTCAATTATTTTTGCTAACTTTACAGCAGAAGAAACGGGGTTAATTGGTTCTGAAGAATTTGCATCGGGTGCGGTTGTACCTACAAAACAAATGGTCGGTCTATTAAATATTGATGGCATGAACGTGCTTGATGGCACTGACTACATTTTACAATACGGTAAAGATTTATCGACAATGGAAAACTATTTAGCAAAGGCTGCAAAATCACAAGGCCGTGTTGTTAAAATGGATCCTCGCCCGCAAAATGGCTTGTTTTTTAGATCTGATCATTTCTCACTTTCTAAGCAAGGCGTGCCCAGTCTATTATTTATGAGCCTGGGCGATACCGACCCTGACTATATAGCGCATAAGTACCATAAAGAAGCAGACGACTACTCAGCTGATTGGTCGTTAGGTGGTGTTAAGCAAGATATAGATCTTATTGTTGATATAGCCACTCAACTTGCAAACAATGGCGATTGGCCAAAGTGGACTAGCGAGTCTGACTTTAAAGCCAAACGCGCACAAGATAAGCAATAAATAACTATTAATAGTTATGTAATATAAAAATCCTCCTACTTGGAGGATTTTTGTTTTAAACGAGCCCGCATTAATAGCGTTTCGGCCTTTGCCCCTAAATAAACATAAATAGCCAGTGCAATTAAAAGCCCCACCACTGCCAGCATCATCGCTATTGCAGGCATTAAATATTCCGATTGCCCCAGCGCCGCTTTAAACATAGTTAACAACGCCTCAATTGATATAGCAATTAACACGGTAGATATAAATCGTGTAATAGTGCGCCGCGTAGATGAGTGCCTAAAAATATCCTTATGCATAAGAATTTCTTCTTCGAGTATTGTTTTACCTAAATCGAATACTGCTAATGCTAGGGTGATGTAAATAATGATACTAAAGGGTTCAAGTGGATCTGATGAGGTATCTACATGGGTTAATAGCGCGTATATATCACTAAAAACGATATTCAGTAAAAATAATACTAAGCAAAATAAGCACGCCACAATAATACCGTAACCCGCTTTAAAGTAAGGCGACATATTAGCGCGCGCAGTATCACCCATTACAAACTCAATAAGCTGCGTTAAGCTCACATCAACGACCAAGTAATGTTGATTATTAATTGGTTTTTTTAGTTCTTTAATCGCCGATATACATAAATGGTTAGTCGCTATAGAAATGTAGGGATCAGTAAAGCACACCCTATCACTTGTTTTAGCGTTCAAAAAATAGGGTCGCTCGCTTAAATCTTGTTGATTACCACTTTCACCTAGTTTTTTGCTATATGCCCGTTTAAAGCAGACATTATTACCCTGCTGCAAACCTTCTGCATTTAAACAATATTGTAATTCTAAAAATGGGTACTGCTTAATCAGGTAGCGGGTATCACGCTCCTTAGTTAACCCATCCTCAATACTCATCAAAATAGATTCAAGTAAGCTGTGTATTACATGCTCATATTCGTGGTAGCGCTCAACACTACTGATATAACTCATTCGCGCCATTTTAAATACTCATTAACCTAAGTTATAAATAGATTTGCAAGTTTAAAACCAATAATAAAATAACTTAACAATCAGCAACTTAATGATATTCAAACTCGTGTTTTGCACTACTTTGGTGACTAAAAAGTAATATATTAAATTAAATGCACATCGAGTAGGGTGAGGCTTATGCCTCATCCCTCTCACAGAGCCGTACGTACGGACCTCGTATACGGCTCCTGTACCCTTCACATTTTATCAACTTATTTCCTAAACGCTGATAAAGCAAGCCATCCCGTATTCACTTTTTCTATTGGATATAAACCAAGCTCCTCAAA
>NZ_JASDCB010000071.1:0-21994 GCF_030408135.1 Pseudoalteromonas sp. APC 3691
CAAGCTCAGCAGGTAACTTACGTTTGCGAATACTTGCTTTATCGGTCTGCTCGAGCACATTAGAAATCCACTCAAGAGGGATATGTTTCTGAAATGTAGATAAAGAGTCAGGAGTGGCGAATATATCCGTATCAAGTAACCAATGACTAAGCATAAAAATACCCTCATAATCAAAAGATGATAAGGGTATTGTGAAGCAACCAAAAGATCGGTCAACCGATCAAAAATACCTTAACTGATCGGTGTTAACTCGAAAGTGGCTAAAATTTAGAATTTTTAAAGCTTAGCTTTATTCTGGTACAAAGCTTAATGCTTTATCCATTACCGATAAATCAGCTTGCTTACCGTGACCACTTTCAGAAAGATGGCGTCTAAAACCTCGCGCACCAGGCTGCCCCTGAAAAATACCGAGCATGTGACGTGCAATATGCCAAAAATTAGCACCCAAACGCATTTCTTCTTCAATGTAGCTGTACATTGAGCGCACTACGTCGTGGCGTGATTGTGTGTTTGCAGCATCACCATAAATTTTCTCATCAACGTCATTGAGCATAAATGGGTTACTGTAAGCTTCACGCCCAATCATTACACCATCAATATGTTGTAGATGTTCTAGGCTCTGCTCAATTGTTTTAACGCCGCCATTTAGGCTTAAGTCTAGCTGCGGATAATCTTTTTTAAGTTGATAAACACGTGGGTAATCAAGCGGTGGGACTTCACGATTTTCTTTCGGGCTTAAACCATTAAGCCATGCTTTACGAGCATGAATAATAAAATCATCACATCCTACTTTATGAGACGCTTCAATAAGCGCACATAAAAACTCATACGAATCTTGCTCATCAATACCAATACGCGTTTTAACAGTTACAGGAATACTTACTTCGTTTTTCATTGCTGCAACACAGTCCGCAACTAATTGAGGCTCAGCCATTAAGCATGCGCCAAATCGACCATTTTGAACTCTGTCTGACGGGCAACCTACATTTAAATTTATTTCGTCATAACCACGCTCACCTGCGAGCTTTGCACATTGCGCAAGCGCTTTAGGATCAGAGCCACCAAGTTGCAGTGCAACTGGGCCTTCGTGTTTATTAAAATGTAAGTAGTCGCCTCGACCAAATAAAATAGCCCCTGTGGTTATCATTTCAGTATAAAGCACAGTATGTTTAGTCATTTTGCGATGAAAAGTACGACAATGGCGATCAGTCCAATCAAGCATTGGTGCAACAGACATTCTACGAAAGCTTGTTTTTACTGGTTCCCCAGACATTAGAACACCTCCAAGGGTTTCTTCGTTCATAAAATTGCTGCTCCGAGTTGCTTTTAACTGCCTTGAATTACCTAGATGGTGGCCCTATAGGCACCCTCGCAGAGTAGGACAGATCAATAACTTACATAAATATGTGAGTTGATAATAAAAATATAAAAGTAGGCGAGGGATTATACACAAACGGACTGGGGAAATGCAGTATATCTAGCGTTATATTTGATTTGGTTTGAAAAAATAAGTTAACAATCAACAGCTCATAACAGCTATAAAAAAAACCCGCTAGATAGCGGGCTTTTTTATTAGTTCTCTTAGCCGCAAGCCTGCTTTGGCTCTGAGCTACTCTCATCATCAGGGCTGTTCGTTAGCTGAGAAGCTTGCTCTCGTAAAAGCTGCTTTTTCTCTGAGTCTGCGAATCTTTTGAGAACTTGTCGAATTAATGGTTGATAACCGATTCCATTTAATTGACCGATCATTTTTAAATCTTCAATTAGTGTTTTCTGTAAGCGAATTGAAATCATTTGTAATGCTAAAGATTCATTAATGAAATCTTCATTTAACTCAACCGCAACCGCATGGTTTTCATCACAACCTAATGTTCTACTTTCCCATGCTTCTGATGTACTTTCTATTTTATCTACCATGATTTATACCTCTTTTAAGAGTAATCCGTTACTTTTCATCCATCCTATAATAAATTTTTAGGCTTACTATTTATGCCTTTTCATTATAGATTTTAATTTCAGCGGAATTTGCTTCATACGCTGTTTTTATTACTACATCACCTGTATCTTGAAAGGCAATAAATACCACTTTAAGGCACCTTCCAGCATCTGTTGTACCAATAAACCAAAGTGTTGGGGGATTACTTTTATGGTCAGCTCTATCATCCATCAAGTATTTTGAACCAACCTCCCTAGATGAGAAGCATTCAATTATCTCACTCTCAGTTACAGAATGCTTAGTAGCTAATTTATGCCGTACGGATGTTGAAATTTGTAATCCCATAAAAATCCTTTTTTATATTATAGGAGATAATTTTACAACTTTGTATATACAATAGCAATACAATTAAAAAGGGTATCAGTTAATCTGAACTCCTCAGAAAAGAACCCTAAATTTCTTAATGCTACAGGATAGTTGCCAGTCTTATGTATTTAAAGTCACTGTTCTCTTTTGAGAACTTTAAATCTATTGAATTATCAACCTCAGGTCATTAAGCACAGCTTAAAAGGCGCTGCATTTTACACAAAAGCCTGGCAGGCATCAATGTTAAGAGAATACCTGCAAGCCAAAATAATGGGCTATGCCATTTAAAATATTGGTAACCGCAACCGAGCTTAAAATAAGCCCCATAATTCTACTTATTATACTTGCACCACTATCACCAATTAATCTATGTACGTGCGTTGCAAGCAGCAATAAAACCAGTACAACCGCTAATACAGCAAGCATCATTGAAGACGTTAGTAACTGCTCAACCCAGGTATATTCTTCATTGCGGGTCATTAATACAGCACCTAACATAGCGCCAGGGCTCGCGATAGACGGAATCGCAAGCGGAAAAATAGCGGTTTCAGTGCTGTCGCGTACACTTTTAATTTCGGCTTCAGGCTTACTTTCACCAAATATCATTGAAAGCGCAAAAATAAGTAATATGATACCGCCGGCTATTTGAAAAGCCGAAAGTGGAATTTCAATTGCGTTAAGTAATTGCTCACCTGCGAGTACAAAAAATAAGAGCACTAATGCAGATACACCTACCGCTTTAAATATAACTTTACGTTTAAATTTCTCATCATCACCACGTGTGACTGCAATAAATACAGGTACAGTGCCAATGGGGTCAATAACCGCAAAAAAGAAAATAAATATAGCCAATAGTTCGTGCATTACTGGGTTTCCTAGGTAAAAAGCGCTTAATAAAAACGCTGCAACTACAACACAGTATGTTAGTATATCACGGTAGCATAAGGATAAGAGTAATGATGAATATAGAATCACTCGTAAGTAAAGCAAAACAAGTTTGTGACAACCGTGGTGCGCGTTTTACGCCTATCCGCGAGAAAGTATTTCGCCTATTAGCCAGCGCACAAGGTGGTGTTGGTGCATACGATTTGCTTGAGCAATTAAAAGTAACTGAAACAGGTGCTAAACCTGCAACTATTTATCGTGCATTAGACTTTTTAGCTGAACTAGGTTTTATTCATAAAATTGAAAGCACAAATGCATTTATGCTGTGCCATCATTTTGATCATATTCACCCGGTACAATTATTAATTTGCGATACATGTGGCTTTGTTAAAGAATTACACTCGAGTGTAATTTCGCATGAGCTTAATAATCTAGCTGCCGAAGGTGGCTTTGTCGTATCAGGTCAAACAATAGAAGCACATGGTAAATGTGAATCTTGCAGAGCATCATAATCCTTCAAAGTTATCCTTAGTGACTATACTCAAACTATATAGTCATTTCACAGAACAAATTTAAGAGTAGCCACTATGAATGTAGAATTCATCAATCCTTTTTTATCTTCTTTAATTAATGTTTTAAGCACTATGGCTCAAACTCAATTGAAGCCGGGTAAACCTCGCATTAAAACTGATGAGATAGCCTGTGGTGATGTATCAGGTTTGATTGGTATGGTTGGCCCGCAAACGCGAGGATCATTTTCAATTACATTTGATGAAGGATTAGCATTAACCATCATGGAGCGTATGCTTGGCGAACGCCCTGATACCATAGATGAAGAAGTTACCGATATGGTTGGCGAAATAACCAACATGGTAACTGGTGGTGCTAAAAATTTACTTGGCGAGAAAGGCTTCGACTTTGATATGGCAACGCCTATTGTGGTATCGGGTAAAGGTCATACAATTACTCATAAAAGCCAAGGTAAAAAAATCATCATGCCATTTAGTTGTGATGCTGGTAATGCAAACATTGAAGTTAGCTTCGATAAACTATGAGTTGGCAGCAAAAGCAAATTACATTAAAGCCTCGCCAGCGAGGTTTTCATATAATTGATGACGAAATATTATCTCAACTTCCTGAACTGGCGAGTTACAAAATAGGCTTATTACATTTATTTATTCAGCATACCTCAGCGAGCCTTACAATAAACGAAAATGCAGATCCCACTGTTCGTATGGACATGGAAAGCCATTTCAATAAATTCGTTCCTGAGCGTCAACCTTATTATCGCCACGATTATGAAGGTGACGACGACATGCCTGCACACATAAAAACCAGTACGTTAGGCTGCGAGCTAAGTATTCCTATTTCAAATGGTTATTTAGCGTTAGGTACATGGCAAGGCATTTATTTAGGTGAACATCGTGATTCTGGTGGCTCTAGACGAGTTATAGCAACTATTCAAGGGGAGCTATTTTAACAAAATCTTCAGGTTTCAAAGTATTAGCTCTTCTGTACCTCACTCATACCTCATAACTTCAAAGTACGACACCTTTCTTGTGGCGCTGAGCTCGCGCGAAGCGATAGCTTCTAACAACCAAAACTTCAATGCTGAATATTGCACATAGAATAAAGTAGATAAGAGAGATTTTAAATTATAATTTTATTTATGATTTTTAATATAGAAAATTTTGAAAGAATATAAAAAGATTGGAGCGGTACACGAGGCTCGAACTCGTGACCTCGACCTTGGCAAGGTCGCGCTCTACCAACTGAGCTAGTACCGCATTTTTATTTCTTTAGTTATTTTACGCTTAAGCGCGACAGGTCGCGTTCAACATTCTAGCAACTGAGCTAGTACCGTATAACTAAATTTACTATCACTACAATTTCTTTTGGTTAGAAATTGGAGCGGTACACGAGGCTCGAACTCGTGACCTCGACCTTGGCAAGGTCGCGCTCTACCAACTGAGCTAGTACCGCATTTTTCAGTTATTTTATTGATGCGCAATAAATTGCGTTCAACATCCTAGCAACTGAGCTAGCTTTTATTCACTTCAATTTCTTTTGGTTAGAAATTGGAGCGGTACACGAGGCTCGAACTCGTGACCTCGACCTTGGCAAGGTCGCGCTCTACCAACTGAGCTAGTACCGCATTTTCACTTCTTCAGTTATTTTACGTTGGTGCGCGACGGGTCGCGTTCAACATTCTAGCAACTGAGCTAGTACCGCATTTTAATTATGGATGTAAAACGACCACAATAAAAACAACTCAAACACACTAACCCCGCGTGGGTTATCGTCTTGAGCGGGGCAGGATTCTACAATAATCCGATGTGTTTGCAAGTGTTTTTTACAAATTAAAGAAATTTTCTCTATAGACTTTTAATTCCATAATCGAATCTTTAATGTCATCCAAAGCAAGGTGTGAGCCTTTTTTGTTCACTTTTGCAAGCACTTCGGGTTTCCAGCGACGTGCTAATTCTTTAATAGTACTCACATCAAGATTTCTGTAATGAAAGAAGTCTTCAAGCTCGCGCATATATTTATTCATAAAGCGGCGGTCTTGACCAATTGAATTACCACACATTGGCGAAGTGCCTGCTGGTACCCACTGCTTTAAAAACGCTAAAGTTTGCTCTACAGCATAGGCTTCATCAAAAGTACTTGCTTTGCAGCGTGCTGTTAAACCCGACTTACCATGTTGAGT
Source organism: Pseudoalteromonas sp. APC 3691 (assembly GCF_030408135.1). NCBI lineage: Bacteria > Pseudomonadati > Pseudomonadota > Gammaproteobacteria > Alteromonadales > Pseudoalteromonadaceae > Pseudoalteromonas > Pseudoalteromonas sp. APC 3691. The sequence continues at coordinate 5,895 of NZ_JASDCB010000071.1, forward strand.
AGTACACCACTCGTCCATGCCATTTAGTAATTCATCACTTTGATGAATAGCGATAGTTGGCCCTTCGGCTAATATATTCAGGTCTGCGTCAGTGACAACCGTCGCAATTTCGAGTATTTTATCGGTCTCTGGTTCGAGCCCTGTCATTTCAAGATCGAGCCAAATTAAATTTGATTTATTAATAGTCATAATTACCTAAGCGGTGCTTTCCTTTAGATCCAACGCATTTCGATATATCATATTAGCATCAACCGTCGAGCTAAAGCTTTTTTTAGGAAAAGCGACATTTAACTAAGGTTATAGGCCTCCAGTGGCAAAACAAAAAAAATTAAGTAAAGGCCAATCGCGTCAGATCAAGGCCAATCACCAAAAGCGCATTAATAGCGCAGACTCAAGACCGGCTAAAAAAGGGGCGCAAGAATGGCAAACCGATAACTTAGGTCAGGTCGAGAGCGCAATTGTGATCAGTCGTTTTGGCCAACACGCCGATGTCGAAACTGAAAATGGCGATGTACTTCGCTGTAATATACGCCGTACTGTGTCTAATTTAGTATGTGGTGATGAAGTATTGTTTCGCCGTGCCAAAGTAAGTGAGGGTGATTTAGCCGGTGTAATTGAAGCCACGCAAGAGCGTCGCTCGCAACTTACCCGCCCTGACTTTTACGACGGTGTAAAAGTAATCGCAGCAAACATTGACCAAATACTCATGGTATCGGCTGTATTACCCGAATTTACACCCAGTATTATCGACCGTTATTTAATAGCCTGTGAAGATATGGGCATTGAGCCAATTTTAGTGCTCAATAAAACCGATTTAATTGACGAAGCGGGCCTTAACGAAATACAAAAAGTTCTCGATATCTATCGTAAACTTGATTACCAAGTACTTCTTGTTAGTAATATATCAGGCGATGGTATTGATAAATTAAAAGAAGTACTTGTTGATAAAAATAATATTTTTGTTGGCCAAAGTGGTGTGGGTAAATCAACCCTCGTTAATACTGTATTGCCTAACGCTGAAATATTAACTAAAGAAGTATCTGAAAACAGCGGCCTCGGCCAGCACACAACGACAGTTTCGCGACTTCACCATTTACCAAGTGGCGGTAACCTAATCGACTCGCCAGGTATTCGTGAGTTTGGTTTATGGCATTTAGATGTTGAGCGTGTAACGTGGTGCTTTAAAGAGTTTAGAGAATTTATAGGCGGGTGCCGCTTTAGAGACTGTAAACATTTAAACGATCCGGGTTGCATCGTTAAAGAAGCAGTAGCCGATGGAAGAATTTCTCAATTGCGCTTTGACAGCTACCACCGAATTTTAGAAACAATGGCCGATGGCCGTGCAGGCGCCCGTGCGCCTCGCGTATAATTTAGGAAAAATACTGTGAGTTTAGACAAATTTAAAATCGCAATGCAGTACGCAATGCCAAAACATTTTATTTCACGCGTAGTCGGCAAATTAGCTGCTGCAAAAGCGGGTGCTTTAACAACGACTTTAATTAAACTATTTATTAAACAGTATAAAGTAGATATGAGCGAAGCCCAATACCCAGATCCGGCTCATTATAAAAGCTTTAATGAATTTTTTACTCGCCCTTTAAAAGACGGCATGCGCCCAATGGTAGAAGATAGCAATATCATCATTCATCCAGTGGATGGCGCAATCAGCCAGCTAGGCGATATTGTTGACGGACAGCTAATACAAGCTAAAGGCCACGATTACAGCTTACAAGCGCTACTAGGCGGCTCACAAGATGATACAACACCATTTTTAGGCGGTAAGTTTGCCACTATTTATTTAGCACCTAAAGATTACCACCGTATTCATATGCCAATTGATGGCACACTAAGCAAAATGATTTACGTGCCAGGTGATTTATTTTCAGTAAACCCACTTACAGCGCAAAACGTGCCTAACTTGTTTGCACGTAACGAACGGGTAGTCGCAATTTTTGAAACTGAAATTGGTCCGCTTGCAATGGTACTTGTTGGCGCAACAATTGTAGCCAGCATAGAAACTATTTGGGCAGGCACTGTCACGCCACCAGCAGGTAGCGATGTATTTAGTTGGAAATACCCAACCACTGGCGATAACGCTATCACGCTTAAAAAGGGTGAAGAGATGGGTCGCTTTAAATTAGGCTCTACTGTGGTACTTGCATGGGGTGCTGATAAAGCTGAAATATTGGACGATCAACTACCTGAAGTGGTTACTCGCTTAGGTACTGCGTTTGCAAAAATTAACGACTAAAATAAATCGTTAATTCGAAATTAAAAAAACCGCGTTTAATTAACGCGGTTTTTTATTTTTGAAGGGGTAAAGCCTGCACACGCGTAAAGCGCCGCTTTTAATATTTATAACTGATAACTATTAATTGGCTTCTCTAAAGCGAAGCGCCCTCTTAACCTCTTTGTGAATAAATCACTTAAGATCTTATTGCACTAAGAGAAGCAAAAGAGGAGTAAATGAGAAGATATCTGGCATAGAAATTACGAGCTTTGCTCGTCACGCCAGAAAGCTGTGCATCAACAAGCTTGGTGCAGAAGTTTGATATGTTGGCGTGAAGCTTGCTCACGCGAAAAGCGCAGATTTTAGTTTCTTAAAGCCACATGTAATAACAGGCACAAGCCCCTTCAAAACCTATTTTCCACACTCTTTACACTCTGAATCTTTAATCACTTTAAAGTGCTGCTGCTTTAAAGTAAGCGCATCAAACGTTATAAATACACTGCCACTTAAATGACCTAGTAATAAGTTGAGCGTAAGTTGAGCCTGCATAGAGCCTATTACACCAAGTAGCGGGCTAATCACCCCTGCGTTACTGCAATTTATAACTGCTATAGCTTCGCTTTGTGGAAAAACACAGCCATAACACGGGCTATTACTTTGCCTAAAATCAAAGCCCATTAACTGCCCTTTGGTTGCGAGTGCAGCACCCGAAATTAACGGTGTTTTATTAGTAATACAATAACGATTAACACTATAGCGAGTACTAAAGTTATCAGAGCAATCAAGTACTATATCAGCCCCTTTTAGAATATTAGTGGCGTTACTCTCATCTAACTTTTGGCAATGCGTTACTATGTTTATTTTATTATTCAGGCTCGCTAATACTTTACCCGCTGCAGCGACCTTGCTTTGTCCTAAGTGATTTATTTTATAAAGCACTTGGCGCTGTAAGTTTGAAAGCTCGACCTCGTCATCGTCAATTAAAATAAGCGTTCCAACACCCGCAGCGGCTAAATATAAAAGTGCTGGGCTACCTAAACCACCAGCCCCCACTACTGCAACCGTTGAGGATTTAAGTGCTAATTGCCCTTCAAGCCCAACTTCTTCAAGCAACAAATGGCGGCTATAACGCAGGGTTTCTTTATCGCTTAGCTCACTCACGTTTATCAGCCTTGTTAGTTTTAATTGGCACTGCTTATGGCCACTTGCAGAGCGCTTATAGCCTCTACGTAATTATCAGCTTCGGTAATCGCACGCACTACGGCAACACTACCCACGCCAGTTTTCGCTACCTGCTTTGCACGGCTTAAATCAATACCGCCTATTGCCACTGTTGGGTAGTTTTGCATAAGTGGTACAAATTTAATGAGCTTTTCAAGACCTTGTATTTGCCCTGTCATGTCTTTTGTTGTAGTTGGGTAAATAGCACCAAATGCCATATAACTAGGGCGATAATTATGCGCACGTAGCATTTCATAAAAACCATGAGTAGAAAGCCCAAGCCTTAACCCAGCGTCTTTAATAGCGGCTAAATTAGCAATCTCTAAATCCTCTTGCCCTAAATGCACACCATACGCACCATGCTTAATAGCTAGCTGCCAGTAATCGTTTATAAATACCTGTGCGTTGTATTGCTTGCCCAGCTCAACGGCTTGCTTAATGAGCCCATCAAGCTCATCTTGGGTTTTATTCTTAACGCGCAGCTGAGCTGTTTTAATGCCTTGTTGTAAGCACTTTTCTAGCCAATCGGTACTATCTACAACTGCATATAAGCCAAGCGATTTACTTTCGCAAGGTGCAAAATCAGCAGCCATATTAAAATCAAGCGGCACATCAAAATCAAGCTCATCACCCAGCCAGCTCCCCGGTTCAATCACTTGTGGGTAATCAGCTAAATTAGTGGGAAACGATGTATGAGCAACCGGTCCAATCCCTTCGCCATAGCGTACCGACTGTTTTAGCCCTTGGTTTATATAGGCTTTAGCTAAAATAAAGGCATCTTTTAATGGATAGTCTTTAGCTAAACATGCAGCAATTACCGAAGCCATACTGCATCCGGTGCCGTGGTTATGCGGGGTTTGTATTTTTTGATTACCTAACCAATATTCTTCGCCATTTTGTGTATTACTATCAATACAATAATCAATGCAGTAGCCACTTGGGTAATCCCAATGTCCGCCTTTAATAACAACGGCTTTTGCACCCCAGCTTAATAGCTTATTAGCCGCTTCTTTTATTGCAGCCGGGCCAATTAAATACACACCGGTTAATAACTGTGTTTCATGGGTGTTTGGGGTTATTACATCCACCAGCGGCAGTAAACATTCTTTTATTGCACTTACCGTGTCCTCTTCTGTTAGTAAGTCACCGCTTGAGGCAATCGCAACAGGGTCATATACAATAACGGGAGGCACAGGCCACTTAGCTTTATAATGACTTATATGTTCGCTGATCAACTGAATTTGCTGCACATTGGCTAACATGCCAATTTTTATTACTTTGGCTTTCATGTCTTTTTCAAGCGCAAGTAACTGCGATTCAATAATATCGGTAGACACCGCATTAATAGCTTCTACGCCTAAACTATTTTGTGCAGTAAGCGCCGTAATTGCCGTGCAGCCATGTACACCAAAACTTTGCATTGCTTTTATATCTGCTTGAATACCTGCACCGCCGCCCGAATCAGATCCGGCAATTGTCCACACTACGTTATTCATATTTTTTCCTTCACTGCTGATGCCAAAATGGCATACCCATTGTTGGAGTTGATGGGGCTGCAACGTCTTTTTCAGGCATTGCTTTTGCTTGATATGCAAAGCGCCCTGCTTCAACTGCGGCTTTAAATGCTCGGCTCATAGTAATTGGGCAGCCCGCCCCTGCAATGGCTGAATTTAATAATACCGCATCATACCCCATTTCGAGTGCTTGGCAGGCATGCGATGGCAAACCTAAACCTGCATCTACTATTAATGTGGTATCGGGTAAGCGCTCTCGAATAGTTTTTAAATTATAGCTATTTAACAAGCCTTTACCGGTGCCTATTGGCGCTCCCCACGGCATAAGCACCTCACACCCTAGCTCATTTAAGCGCTGGCAAAGTACTAAGTCATCGGTGCAATAAGGCAATACTTTAAAGCCATCATTAATCAATATTTTTGTGGCTTCAAGTAGCGTAAAAGGGTCTGGTTGTAAATTGTAATCATCGCCAATCAGCTCCAGCTTAATCCAGTCGGTGGCAAATACCTCTCGGCACATTTTTGCAAGCGTTATCGCTTCTTTAACACTGTGGCACCCTGCGGTATTAGGCAGTATTTTTAAGCCTGTATTTTTTATTAACTGCCAAAAGTCATCACCTGCTGCTGCACTTTGTTGGCGCCTAAGCGACACGGTTACAATTTCAGCCCCTGAGGCGACTATCGATTGGGTCATAATGTTGGGCGACGGATAAAGCGCAGAGCCTATTAATAAACGGCTATTTACTTGCTCACCATAAATAGTTAAACAGTCTTTAGTTTGCATGAGCTTTATCCGCCTTGAATGGGTGACAGCAACTCAACACTGTCGCCTTCATTAAGTACATAGTTACTGTGCTGACTTTGTGGAATAAATTCGCCATTAACAGCCACAGCAAAAGGCGCAACTGCACCAAAGCTTTGAAGTACCTCAACGAGTGCTTTGCTATTAACATTAAGTAGCTCGCCATTAATTGTAATGTTCATTTTATTCTCACTCTATTCGTGAAACTACTTGCGCCACTAATGCCGGCGCCAGCATATAACCATGACGATATAAGCCGTTAATGCTAATTACATTGCCAACTTGTGATACTTCTGGGCGGTTATCGCTAAATGCAGGGCGTAATCCGGCTTGAATATTAAGTAGTCGTGCTTCGGCAAATCCGCTGTGTACGGTATAAGCCGCTGAAAGTAACTCAAGAGTTGATCGCACTGTAGCAGCGCCGCTATCTTGCGATTCTATTTCGGTCGCACCAATTACATATTCATGATTAGGTTTAGGCGCTATATAAATTGGGTAACGCGGATGCATTAAACGCACAGGTCGCGTTAAACTCACTTCAGGTGCGTATAACCTTGCTACTTCGCCACGCACACCTCTAAGCGGTTTATCATCTTGGGTATTTTTAGCACCAAGCCCACGGCAATCAATAATATAATCGAATGGTCGATTGTTTATTTTGTTGTCGCCAATGGTTACGCGCTGGTTAAATACAAACTTTACTTTGCGTTTGTTGAGCTGTGCAAAGCTGGCTTTATAAAATGCTTGGTTATCAATTTGCCCTTCACAGGGTAAAAATAAGCCTTGGTTAAAACGCCCAGCAAGTTCAGGTTCAAGCATTGTAATTTGTTGAGCATTTATATGCTCGGCAGTGTGATCAGCTAGCGGTTTTATACGCTGTGCAAAGCTTTGTAAATCGCCTTTGTCCTGCTGATGCGCAATGACCAAAGTGCCTTGCTGCTGAAAAAAAACCTCACTTTCAAGCTCGGCAATAATGCTGGGCCAGCGCTTCATTGAATCAAGACCCATTAAAGCTAAATCAGCCTCGCACAATACCGACTCTGCAAGCGGGGCAAGCATTGCTGCTGCCACTTTACCTGCGCTATTTTGAGTATGCTCGTCATCTGCTTCAAAAACAGTTACATGGTGCTGTTTGCTCAGCGTAAGGGCAGCTAACCTGCCCGCTAAACCAAACCCAACCACCGCAATGTTATAAGACACGAAAACCTCCAAAGCAGTTATTAGTAATATAAGTAGATGAGAATTTACTTCGCGCCTCTAAAATCAATTAAAAAGCGAGGCATAAAATCTCATCTATCATTTATATCTAACTTCTAGCGATAATTACTTTATACCGCTTTATGGTAAATCTCTGAGCCTGTTTGCTTAAACTCAGCTGACTTAGCTTTCATTTCGGCTTCTACATCAACCATTTTTATTTCAATAGCGTCGCCAGCGTTATTAGGATCAATACCACGTGTTTCTAAATCTTTAGCGTAATCGCGTACTTCTTGGCTAATTTTCATAGAGCAAAATTTAGGACCACACATAGAGCAAAAGTGAGCCACTTTGCCTGATTCTTGCGGAAGGGTTTCGTCGTGATACTCACGAGCACGCTCTGGATCTAAACCAATATTAAATTGATCATGCCATCTAAACTCAAAACGTGCTTTTGATAGCGCGTTATCGCGCTCTTGCGCGCCTGGGTGCCCCTTTGCTAAATCGGCGGCGTGCGCTGCAATTTTGTAGGTAATTAAGCCTTCTTTAACATCTTCTTTATTTGGCAGACCTAAATGCTCTTTAGGTGTTACATAACACAGCATTGCACAGCCGTACCATGCTATTTGGGCCGCCCCAATACCTGAGGTGATATGATCGTACCCTGGTGCAATATCTGTCGTTAGCGGGCCTAAAGTATAAAAAGGCGCTTCGTCGCAATGCTCTAATTGCTCGTCCATATTGGCTTTAATCATGTGCATTGGCACATGCCCTGGGCCTTCAATAAATACTTGTACGTCGTGCTTCCACGCAATTTTAGTCAGTTCACCTAATGTGCGCAGCTCACTAAACTGCGCTTCATCGTTGGCATCAGCAATAGAACCAGGTCGAAGTCCATCACCGAGTGAAAAACACACATCGTATTGTTTTAAAATTTCACAAATATCTTCAAAGTGCGTGTATAAAAAGTTTTCTTTATGATGCGCTAAACACCACTTAGCCATAATTGAGCCACCGCGCGACACAATACCGGTTACACGTTTAGCCGTCATTGGTACGTAGCGAAGCAGTACACCGGCGTGAATAGTAAAGTAATCAACGCCCTGCTCGGCTTGCTCTATAAGCGTATCGCGGAAAATCTCCCACGTTAAATCCTCAGCCACACCGTTTACTTTTTCAAGCGCTTGATAAATCGGTACTGTGCCAATAGGTACAGGCGAGTTACGTACAACCCATTCGCGGGTTTCGTGAATGTAACGTCCCGTTGATAAGTCCATCACGGTGTCTGCGCCCCAGCGGGTAGACCACACCATTTTCTCTACTTCTTCTTCAATAGATGAGCTAACCGACGAGTTACCAATGTTGGCGTTAACTTTTACTAAAAAGTTACGACCTACAATCATAGGCTCTGTTTCGGGATGGTTTATATTATTTGGTAAAATAGCGCGACCACGGGCTATTTCATCGCGTACAAATTCTGGGGTAATAAATTCAGGAATACTCGCACCAAACGACTCGCCTTTATGCTGCGCCGCAAGTAATTCTTTACGAATTTCTGCACGTCCCATATTTTCACGAACAGCTACGTATTCCATTTCAGGGGTAATAATCCCTTGGCGTGCGTAGTGCATTTGCGTTACGTTTTTTCCTGTTTTACCACGGCGAATTTTTGGCAAGTGATCAAAGCGAATATGATCTAACCCTTCATCTGCCATGCGCTGCTGCGAAAACTGCGACGTCACTGATTCTAAAATTTCGGTGTCACCACGGTTTTCAATCCATTGTTCACGAAACTTTGGTAAGCCTTTGCGCACGTCTAGTTCAAAATTAGGATCGGTATACGGGCCCGACGTATCGTAAACACGAAGCGGATCGTTTGACTCATAAACAGGGTTTTCATCTGTACCGCCAATAAACGTATCACTTAACGTAATTTCACGCATACCAACACGCACACCAGGTTGAGTGCCTTCAACGTATACTTTATGAGAATTTGGAAACGGTTGACCCGTTAAGTTATAAATATATTCAGACGCGGCAGCACGGGTTTCTCGGCGTGACGCTTTATTTGTAGTATTTGACATGACTTGCCTCATTGCTTAAGGGTTGTCTTGTCAGATATTCCGAGGAATAGAGAAAGATCGTAAAGTAGCGTACATGCTACTTTGCAGCCTAAAATAAACAAAATCACTTTATTGTGCGCATAAAAAAAGACGCACAAGCGTCCCATTTTAGGCAGCTTGTTCCCTACGCAGGTATTAACCTGATCAGGTTCACGGATCCCGCTTTCGCGATCTCAGCCACAAACTAATTACTTAGCTTTGGCACTCCGACAAGTATTGATATATAAATTCTGTTCGTTGATTTGAAGGTATTACCCAACAAATCTGCACTGAGTGTACGTCAGTTAAAAACTGCCCGCAAGGGGCTGTTTTTCAAAAACTTAAAATTATTTAGGGATAAACACAAATGTTTGCTCGCCTTGCATGACTAATTGCTGGTCTTGCATTTTAAGCTCGGCACCTTGCTTTAAGGCTTGTAATAACTGCTGCTCAAACTCATCAAGGTCTTCGCCGCACGACTTGCGCGTCATTCCTAATTTACTTACGGTAAGGTTACTTTCTTCAAGCGAGCCCTCACCAAAAAATTTGTTACAGCCAGCAAAACCGTTTACTTGCAGTGCTTCAATAAAGCTCATTGATGCATTAAACGAAGGTGGAATTGCTAAACCATCAACACGTGATAATTGCCATTGGGTGTATTTAAGCTGCTCACTGGTAACCGTCCCTGTTGATGCGCAACCAACACATAAACCGACTATAAGCATCGGTATTGCTGCTAATTTCATGCTACTACTAACTAATTGTCTAATTAATGTAATTGTAACAATATTTATGCCCTTTATCCGTTAAAAATGCATGTTTTAAATGTAAATTTTTGTTCTATGATAGTTCAAAAGTTATGCGATTAAGTACTAAGTTGTAGTTTTAAATACGTTATCTATTTGCTCTGGTAAAAACGGTCTACCTTTTTCATTAACAGACGTTCCTATAACCAGTGCATTGAGCATTACTTTTTCATCGCTTTTACGTATAACCGTTTGCTTAAACGCAAATTTTAAACGACTAATACGCTGCGGCTCCACAGCCACATAAAATTCATCACCTGGTAATAGTGAATGTTTATAGTCCATTTCGCTGCGCATCACGACTAGGTTAATTTTATCTTTCGCTAATTGAGCAAAATCAATACCGTGTGCGTACAAAAATTCATGGCGAGCATGCTCTAAATAATTAAAATAAACACTGTTATTTACGATACCTTGTAAGTCACATTCGTAATCACGTACCTTGAAGTCAACTTTAAATGTCATATTAGTAATCCTGATTATTTAACGTATAATTGCCGCGTTTATAGCACATGTGTTTAAATAATTGCTACCATACGAGTCCCTAAAATGGAGTTAAGTAACCCAATGAACTTACGTTTGTCTTTAATTACTGCCGCACTTTTACCGCTGCTTGGTGCACCAATTGCAGCTAACGCTGATGATAGCGACCTAGAAAGAATTGTTGTAACCGGCGATTTTCAGCGCGAAAGCATTCAAACTTTAAGCGCGAGTGCGAGCTTATTCAGCGAAGATGAAATTAATCAACGTGGTGCAAGTTACTTAGACGAAGTGTTAGGCAGTGCCGCCAATGTAAATTTTGCTTCTGGTGCGTCGCGCGGTCGTTATATTCAAATTCGTGGCGTGGGACTTCGTTCACAATTTGTAGATCCTATTAATCCATCTGTAGGCTTAGTTATTGATGGTATTAATTATTCTGGCCTTGGTGGCAGCTCATTATTATTTGATATAGACCAAGTAGAAATTTACCGTGGTCCACAAGGTACACGCTTTGGCGCAGACGGCATGGCCGGTATGATCCAAATGGGTTCAGCTAAAGCCACAAGCGATCCAAGCTTAAAATTACAAGTAGGTGCTGGCACATACAACACCCGCGAAGCAGGTATTGCAGCAAGCACAGGCTTAACAGATGACACTAGCGCACGCGTTAGCTACTTTCGTAGAAAGTCAGACGGTTACGTAGATAACCTGTACTTAAATGACGAAACACAAAATCAAGACGAGCAAGTAGCGCGTTTTAAATTAAACAGCCAGCTTACAAAGCATTTAAATACTGAGTTAAACCTTCACTATATTGACATAAACAATGGTTACGATGCGTTTACGCTTGATAACAGCCGCAATAGTGTTGCCGATGAACCAGGGCAAGATAATCAACAAAGCTACGCAATAGGTGTTAATAATACTTACACGGGTTTTGACGCTTTTGATGTAAATCTAAACCTGTCGGCTATCGATACCGAATTACTTTACAGCTTTGACGAAGACTGGGTATGTAACGATACAAGTGAGCCAAAGTTATGTGCTGCTGGCTTACATCCAGATGGATACAGCTCAACTGATTTATACAGCCGCGATCGCGACGATCAGTCTGTAGATTTACAGTTTAATTCTAAAACGGGTAACTGGGTTGCGGGTATTTATTACCAAAACCGTGACGTTGATTTAGAGCGCCAATACACATGGTTAGCAAGCCCGTTTTCTTCAACTTACGAAACGAGTAACGTTGCAGTATATGGTCAAGTAGCGACTCCAATTGGCCCTAAAACAACATTAATTACAGGTTTACGTGTAGAGCAATACCAAGGCGACTACACCGATAGCAATGGCTTTATACAAGACACCGACGACGTAATGGTTGGCGGTAAAATAGCACTTGAATATCAAGTGATTGATCGCACTATGATCTACACCAGCATTACGCGTGGCTACAAAGCTGGCGGTATTAACTCAGAAGCGCTTGCTAAAGCTAAAGATGAAGGCTTAAACCTAAGCGCTGATTTTTTCCAGCAACACACCAGTTTCGACCCTGAATATTTATGGAGTGGCGAATTTGGTGTTAAAGGCTCATCGCTTGATGACAAATTTACGCTTCGCTTAGCTGCATTTTACATGCACCGCGACGATATTCAGTTAAAAGCATGGCAAGTAGAAGGTCAGCAATTTACCGGTTATGTTGATAACGCAAGTTCTGGTAGCAACTACGGATTAGAAGTTGAAGGTAGTTACCAACTAACTGATAATCTATTTTTAACGGGTAGTGCTGGTTACTTAAACACTGAAATAGATGACTTTGTAACGCAGTCTGGCTTAAACCAAGACGGTCGTGAGCAAGCACAGTCACCTAAATACCAGTATGCGTTTACTGCTCGCTATAACTTTACAAGTGAGCTTTACGGTATGATTGGTGTTGAAGGTAAGGACGACTACTACTTCTCAGATAGTCATAACTCACAGGCACCAAGCAGCAACTTAGTTAACTTAAGCTTTGGTTACGAAGCAGACATGTGGGCAGTTCGCGCGTGGGCTCGTAACGTGTTTGACGAGACAGTCCCTACACGTGGTTTTGAGTTTGGTAACGATCCACAAGATGGTTACACAACGCATACCTACACACAATTAGGTGAGCCTCGTGTTGCAGGTGTTACGTTTACACTTAATCTGTAAAGCACAGCCGTTGGCTTTCAAATGAAAGCTACAGCAAGCAAATAAAAACACCGCGTTTAATTTAAACGCGGTGTTTTTATTTGTAGGTGAGGTTTTATACCTCGCTTTTTTATAAAGTTAAATTACACGAGCGCGAAATAAATTCGCACCTACAAATATTACACCTACGCCTACAGGCTAAGCATTACGCTCTTTGCACATCAAACGCTATTACGTCTTTAATTTTTTCTTTATTTGTTGCGAGCATTACCAACCTATCAATCCCTAAAGCAACCCCTGCGCACTGTGGTAATCCATGCTCCAGCGCTTTAATTAAACGCGTATCCATTGGCACTTGCTTTAAACCGTTTTCAGCGCGATATGCGTTATCTTCATTAAAACGTTTAGCTTGCTCGCTGGCATTTGTGAGTTCGTTAAAGCCATTCGCCAATTCCATATTTTTATAATAAAGCTCAAAGCGCCCTGCTACGCGTGTATCGTGTTCACAAATTTGTGCAAGTGCCGCTTGAGAAGCTGGAAAGTGATACACAAAACATGGCTTATCTTGTCCTATTGTGGGCTCCACTTTCATACAAAATAATAATTGCAGTAAAGTATCTTTATGCGTTTCATTTTGGGCTATATCAGCAAACCCATGCTCACACGCTAGTTGCTTTAATTGCTCTATGTTCGCTGTTAGCGGATTGATCCCAAGTGCTTGTTCAAACGCTTGCTGATAAGTAAGCCTTGTTGCCGGCTCAACATCTAAAACAAGCCGCATTAGTTCATCCATTTCATCCATAAGTGCAAATTCATCAAAGCCTGGGCGATACCATTCAAGCATTGTAAATTCGGGATTGTGATGACTACCTGCTTCTTCATTTCTAAATGCTTTACAAAGCTGAAAAATAGCGCCTGAGCCTGCTGCTAACAAGCGTTTCATAGCAAACTCTGGAGATGTTTGTAAAAAAAGAGGAAGCCCACCTGCGTGCCCTGGACCTACAAATGTGGTGTTAAAACTGGCCAAATGCACATCGGTTACACTGGCACTGCTTAAGCTAGGAGTTTCTACTTCCATTACATTACGCGTATAAAAAAACTCACGAATGTTACGTAATATTGCTGCACGTTGTTTTAGTGTTTCAATGCTTGCGCTTGGGGCCCAAAGATCTGCTGACATATTTTCTCCAAAAAAAATCCCAGCTTAAGCTGGGATTTTATAAACAATGTTAAAGCTTACTTAACACGGCTTACGTATTCACCGTTACGAGTGTCTACTTTAATTACTTCGCCAATTTGTACAAATAATGGAACTCGTACTACAGCGCCTGTGCTAAGCGTTGCTGGTTTACCACCAGTACCCGCTGTATCACCCTTAAGGCCAGGATCTGTTTCAGTGATCTCAAGCTCAACAAAGTTTGGTGGTGTAACAGCAATAGGGCTGCCGTTCCATAATGTAATTGTACATAAATCATTTTCAACTAACCATTTAACTGCATCGCCTAGTGCTTTTTCGTCAGCGGCAATTTGCTCAAATGTTTCGTTGTTCATGAAATGCCAAAATTCGCCGTCTGTGTATAGATACGCTAAATCTGTATCCATTACATCAGCACCTTCAACTGATTCACCCGATTTAAAGGTTTTTTCAAGCACCTTACCAGAGATAAGTTTACGGATACGAACACGGTTGAACGCCTGGCCTTTACCAGGTTTTACCATTTCATTTTCTAAGATACTGCAAGGCTCGCCGTCCATCATAATTTTTAGGCCGCCCTTGAACTCGTTGGTGCTATAATTCGCCATCGTTTCCTCTATTTATATTTTTTCGAGTAATCTACATGCCAATGATACAAAGAAATGAAGCAAATTTGCATAAAAACTGGCAAAAAGAATTAGCAAATGTAGTTACCTGCCCAAAAACCTTGCTTGAAATGGTCGGTTTATCGAGCCAAGTCCATGAAAACGACCTAAAAGCCCGCAGTTTATTTCCGGTACGCGTGCCTATCCCTTTTATAAAAAAAATACGCAAAGGCGATCCAAACGATCCTCTTTTATTGCAAGTCATGCCACGCCATCAAGAATTTTTAACTAAGTCGGGTTTTAATAAAGATCCCCTACTTGAGCAAGACAACGAACAACCCGGCCTTTTACATAAGTATAAATCACGTGTTTTAGTAATGTTTAAAACCGGCTGTGCAGTCAATTGTCGTTACTGCTTTAGAAGGCATTTTCCGTATCAAGAAAACCAACTTAATAAAAAAAGCCTGCTTGAAACACTAAGCTACATAAAATCTGATGCCAATATAAACGAAGTGATTTTAAGTGGTGGCGATCCGCTCATGGCCAAAGACGATGCAATAAGTTGGTTTTTAGATGAGCTTGAGCAATTACCACAAATTAAACGAATGCGAATTCATAGTCGTTTACCAGTAGTTATACCCACGCGGGTAACCGATGAGCTATGTGAGCGATTAGCAAAATCGCCATTAAAAATTATTTTTATTAATCACATAAACCACGCCAACGAAATAGACGCTGACTTTAAAGCAGCTATGCAAAAGCTTAAACAAGCAAACGTAACGCTTTTAAACCAAGCTGTAATTTTAAAAGATGTGAACGATACGCTCAATGCGCAAATAAATTTAAGCGAAGCGTTATTTGACGCAGACGTATTACCGTATTATTTGTATTTGCTCGATAAAGTTGAAGGGGCCAGCCACTTTGATATTAACGAAGAAGACGCTATAAAAATAATGGCAGAGCTATTAAAAGCCCTGCCTGGATTTTTAGTGCCTAAATTAGTGAGAGAAATAGGTGGTCAAAAAAGCAAAACACCTATCGATCTTAAGCTAATTTAAACATATATATTTACGTTGTTACCCAATGATGCAGTTACCGACTTAGCCGGTGTTTGTGCACTTGACGATTGTGCAGCACCTTCAATAAGTGCAAGTGCTGCTGCGCCATCTGCTAGTTGCTGCTTTTTAGATAAAGCAGCGCTATAAAGCTCACTGCCTTGGCCTGAGCCAGAAACAGCGGGTAAACTTGTGCCTGATATATTCATATAACAAACCTGACTTTTAAATGTAATCCAAGTATTATGTCGGCCATGCAGTACAAAGCTTTAGGAAAACCATGGATTCAATTATTGAACAACTCAATACTAATTTAAAAATTGTTTATCGTCAGGCGCTTGATGCCGACAAAAAACTCGATGAACTACAACAGCAAGGCCATGGCAAATTTAAAGCCTTATTTGCACAAGATGCTGGTTTTAGCTTTGAAGCTAAACGTTTTAAGCCTTACGTACTCGACGTAGCCGCTGACGTTGAAAGCTTATCTAACGATGGTTTTGATGAAGAAAAACTTAAAACAACCGTTATTAAGTTACAACAAATACTCACGCTGTTAGCTACTTTTAAGTAAAGCTTAAAAATAAAAATGCCGCTATTTAGCTGTCTCTTATACACAAATCCCTGCTAAGAAATTAGCGGGGATTTTTTTGAACTAAATCTCAATGTCATGATCAGATCTTCAAATCTTGTTTGAGGGCACATTATGATTAACGAACATACTCATTGG